>VGRQ01000208.1 GCA_016875315.1 Deltaproteobacteria bacterium
GCCCCCGCCGCCGGGCCCACCGCCGGGCCCGCCGCTGCCGCCGGATTGCACGGTGTAGACGATGCCGCCGCCGGCGAGCACACCCGCGAGGAACACGGCGATCATGCGGTCGGGGTTCACGGCGGCACGGGTCTAACGCGCCGGGCGCTCAGAGGCCGAGCCCCTCCACCGCCCAGGCCTCGTCGCGATGCAGGGCGGCGAGCGCGCCCGTGGCGGTCGCCGCGAGGTCGGCGATGGCGGTGGCGCCGGTGTCGATGCAAGTGGTCGAGCCGTTCCACGCGCACACCTCCACGGTGTCGGCGACTCCGAGGCGCGCGTAGTACAGCACGCCATCGCCCCAGGTCGGCTCGACGTGCCCGAGCACGCGGCCGCTGTCGTCCACGCGTACCGGCGTGCCGAAGTCGGGGCCGGTCACGACGTGGACGGTGACCCCAGGGCCGCCCCAGCTCACGTAGGCGAGGGCGAGCGATCCGTCGCGCGCGGCCAGCGCGGGGAACTCCATGCGCGTGTCGGCCTCGGCGTGGTCGTCGAGTGTCGGCACCTGCGCGTCGCAGCGCGCCATGGGATCGCACTCGGCGTCGTAGGCGCGCCAGGTCTCGTCCAGGGTCCCGTCGTCAAGCACCTCTGCCACGACCACGTGGCGCGTGTAGCGTGCGGGATCGACGGTGCCGCCGTCGCCGACGTCGGACGCCGCCCACGCCGCGTAGACGCGGCCGTCGAGGGTGGCGAGGCTGGGGTTGCCCGGGAACACCGCGGGCGTGCTGGCGATCGCGGCGACCACGTCGTCGGCGACGGGGTTCCACGCGGCCACGACGATCGTCGCCCGCTCCGAGGCATCCACGACGGCGTCGGGGTTGTCGGCGTAGGCGAGGGCAACCCGGCCGTCGTCGAGCTCGACCGGGGACGCGCGCCAGTGGCTCGCGACGATGGCCACGGGCAGCACCAGCTCGGTGCCCGCGGCTCGGCAGCGCGCCGTCCACGGCCAGTCGGTGCCCGGTGGGGTGGCCTCGAGGGCGCGCCAGCACGCCACGCCGGCGCCAAGAGAAGGGTCCTCCAGGAGGAATCCGGAGTCCAACAGGCTGCCGTCGAGGAGCAGATCGGCGCGAGCGCTCGCTTCACCCGTCCACTCCACGGTGGCGACGTTGTCGCCGCTCGCGGCCAGCCACCCGGCGCCGGGCCTTGCCGCTGGCGGCTGCTCGAAGGCCTCGGCGATCACTCGTCCCGTGGCATGGGGGAGCGGTACCCCGAGCGCGGCGGCCACGGTCGCGCCCACGTCGTGGAGGGTCACGGGCGTGTCGATCTCCACGCCCTGGCGCACACCGGGCCCCATGAAGAACATGGGAATCTCGCGACAGCAAGCGCACTGGTCGCCGTGGCCGGCGTAGTCCCAGGGCAGGCTCTCGCGGCCCTCGGTGTCGCCTCCCCAGTCGTGGCGCCCGTGGTCGGACAGTACCACCAGCAGCGTGGTGCCGCCCATCTCGGAGGCCTCGATGCTCGTCCAGAGCGCGGCGAGGCCGGGCGCGGTGGCGCCGAGGGCACGGCCGTAGGCGCCGGCGTCGGTGGTGGAGTGCCCCTCGCGGTCGATCTCGTGGAGGTTGGCCAGCAACAGGGGCGGTTGGCTCGCGAGCGCCTCCTGCACGGCCGTGAAGACCGAGGCGTCGTCCGCCAGCTCCACGCCGCTGGTGTTGACGAAGGTGGCGCCCTGCTCGTCGTCGATCGGCGGGTAGACGCTCCGGCCGAGGCTCTCCAGGTGCTCGGTGTTGGTGACCAGGTAGGTGTCGCGACCGGGAAACCACGACTCCACCGCCTCGAAGAGCGTGGGAAACTCGGGACGGTAGTCGCCGGGGCCGGCCGCGCTGGGCATCATCGCGAAGAGGCCTGGGTGGCCGGTCAACAAGTCGGCGTGCCCCGGGGCGGTGATGGTCATCCCGGCCGCGATGGCTCCGGTGAGCAAGGCGCCGCGCGGCAAGTAGGGGCCGGCGAAGTCTGCCATCAGCGCCTGCCCGGCCACGGCACTGGCGGCCGTGCTCTCGGTGCCGAAGGTCTCGGCCTCGCGCGCCCCGTCGAGCACGACGATCACCACGTGCTCCACGGCGGCGGCGGGCGCGGTGTCGCTCCCGGCGTCGCCACGCGTCCCGCCGTGGCGCTCGGGCGCGTCGCAGGCGAGCAGGAAGAGCATCGTCGATGCGATAGCCCGTCGCGATCAGAAGCTCACGCTCTCCGGGGCCCAGTTGCCGTCGCGGTAGAGCAAGGCCAGGGCGCCGCCGCGGCCGGCGCCGAGGTCGGAGATGGCGCTGGCGCCGGTGTCGACACACGCGAGGGTGCCGTTCCAGCCGCACACCTCCACGGTGTCGATCATCGTGAGACGCGCGTAGTAGAGCGTGCCGTCGTGCCAGCGGGGCTCCACGTGCCCCAGCACGCGGCCGGTGGGGTCGATCCGGAGGGGCGCCGCCCAGGCGGTGTAGGTGTCGTCGCTACGCGCGAGGTGTACGGTCACGCCGCTCTCGCCCCAGCTCACCCAGGCGAGGTCGAGACCGTCGTCGCGTGCGGCGAGCGCGGGGAACTCCATGCGTCCCCAGTCCTCGCCGCCGTCGTCGAGGGTCGGCTCGTGCCCGGCGCACTCTGCCTCCGCGGGGCAAGTCTCGGTGTAGGCCCGCCAGAGGATGGTGAAGCTGTCACCCACCTCGGCCACCTCCACGTGGCGAGTGTAGCGGGAAGGGTTGATCGAGGTGCCATCGGCGCTGAGATCGGATGCGGCCCACGCCACGAACAAGCGATCGCCGGCGCCGGCGAGGCTCGGGTTGCCGGGAGAGATCGCCGGTTGGGTGGCCAACAGCCTGGGCATCCAGTCCGCGGCGCGCGCCCAGCGGGCAACGCGGACATCGGCCTCGGCGCCGGCGGCCACCAGCCCGGTGGGGTTCTCGGCCCACGCGATGAGCAGCGCGCCGGCGCCGTCCCCCGCGAGGGAGGGCCGCCAGGTGGGCGCGACCATCGCCGCAGGCACGGCGAGCTGTGTCGCGACGCCGTCGATGTCGCCGTCGCAGCGGGCTGTCCAGCTCCACTGGTCGCCCTCGGAGGCGCCGGCCAGCTCGCGCCAGCAGGTGACAGTGGCCTTGCCGGTGGCCAGGTTCTCGGGGTCGGCGGCCAGGAAGGGCGTGGTCGCGACCGGCGAGCCGTCGACCGACACCGCGGCCCGCGTGGACGAGTCGCCCGTCCAGTCCACCGTGGCGATGGTCGCGTGGGTGCCGTCGTCGGCCACCGCCAGCCAGCCGGTGCCGCCCTGGCCCGGCACATCCTCGTCGAAGGCCTCGGCGAGCACTCGCCCGGAGCTGTGCGGCAGCGGCACGCCGAGGGCGAAGGCCACGGTGGCGCCGACGTCCTCGAGAGTGGCGAGATCGTCGACCTCCACGCCCTGCTTCACCCCGGGGCCGGCGACGAAGATTGGTATGTCGCGACAACCAACACACTGGTCGCCGTGACCGGCGTAGTCCCAGGCCTCGCCGCTGTCGTCTTCCCAGTCGTGACGGCCGTGGTCGGCGGTCACGACCAGGAGCGTGGTGCCCGCGAGGCCGCCGGAGGCATCGGACTCGATCCAGGCCCACAACTTGGCGAGCTCGCCGGCCACCGACTCGAGCTTGGACGCGTAGGCCCTCGGGTTGACCTCGGAGTGCCCACCGCGGTCGATGTCGTGGAGGTTTGCCACGACGAGGGTGTCGGTGGCGAAGGCCTCGTAGACGGCGTCGACCACGCGCTGATCGCGCAGATCCTCGCTGGTGTTGGCCTCGACCAGGAGGGCACCACCATCGGCGGGGACACCCGGGTAGAGGCTCTGCTCCAGCCCCCGCAAGTGGATGGTGTTGGTGACGAGCGACGTCGTGCTCCCGGGGATCGTGGCCTCGACCGCCTCGAATAGCGTGGGGTATTCCGGGCGGTAGTAGCCGCCGCCGGAGGGCGCGGTCATCAACGCGAGGCTGTTGTGTCGCCCCGAGATGGCGTCGGCGTGGCCGGGCGGGGTGACGGTGAGGTTGGTGGCGACGGCGCCAGTAAGAAGGGTGCCCAGGGGTAGCATCGGCCCGGCGAAGTCGGCGAACAACTCGCGACCGGGGACGTCCGAGGCCTCGCTGGGCTCGGTGCCGAAGGTCTCGGCGAACCGGGTACCGTCGAGCACCAGCACCAGCGCGTGGGTGGCGAGGGGCGCCACGGCCGAGTCTCCCGCTGCCGCCGCGCTTCGCCCTGGCTCTCCGGGGTCCGGGCACGCGAGGAGGAAGGTCAACATCAGACCCTTCCTAGCATGGACTTGACCGAGGCCCCCCGGGTGTCCAGTGTGGCGCCCGTGAGTTCACCTCCCCCCCTCGAGGCCGGAGCCTACGCGCAGCCGGTTGCCGTGATCGGCGACATCCACGGCTGCGCCGCGCTGCTGCGCCTGCTCCTGTCGCGACTCCCGCTAGGCATGCCGGTGCTCGTGGTCGGCGACCTGTGCGACCGAGGGCCCGACTCGCGAGGCGTGATCGAGCTGCTCGCCGAGCGCGGCGCCCGCGGCGTGATCGGCAACCACGACCTCTGGCTCCGCGCGTGGGCGTCGGGCGAGGGCTTCGACAGCTTCGCGCTCCACCCCGCCATGGGCGGGGCCGCGACCCTCGCTTCATACGGGGTCGAGGGGCGCGGCGCGGCCGCGATCGAGGCCGAGGCGTGGCGGGTGCCCGCCCACCATCGAGAGTGGTTGCGCTCGCTGGCCGTGGCGCTCGACCTCGAGGTGATGGGCGAGCGCTACTGGCTGGTACACGCCGGCGTGCCCGCCACCGAGTCGCTCGCGGGCCTGCGCGCCGCCGAGGTGGTGCCCCACCTCGCGCGGGAAAAGCCAGCCTCGCTGCTCTGGCCGAAGACCGACCCCGGCGACATGCTGCCGCTCGACCGCACGGTGGTGATGGGTCACGTGCCCCTCCGCCGCCCGTGCGACACCGGGGCGGTGCTCGCCATCGACACCGGCGCGGGCACCCTCCGCGGGGGGCGGCTCACGGCCGTGATCTTGCCGGAGCGACGGTTCGTGACCGTGGGCTAGGAGATTTGGCAGGGGCACAAGGACTCGAACCTTGGACCTGCGGATTTGGAATCCGCTGCTCTACCGACTGAGCTATACCCCTGCGCGGGGTGCTCACGGGCTAATCGCGCCGCTGGGCCGGGTCAACCCGTGGGCAAGGCGCCCGCGAGGATGGCGCCGGCCACCACCACCGCGAGGCCGATCCGCCAGGCGGCGAAGATCTCGAGGCCGTGCGAGGAGAGCCAGCCCACCAGCCACTTCACCGAGAGCGCGGCCGACAGGGCGGCGGCGGCGAAACCGACGAGCAACGGCACCACGCCGAAGCTCGCGATCATCACCTCGCCGTGCTTGAGGCCGGAGTAGGCGGTGGCCGCGCCGAGCGTGACGAGGCCAAGCAAGAAGGAGAACTCCACCGCCGCGGGGAGGGCCACGCCGAGGAGCACCGCGCCGAGGATCGTCGCGAGGCTGCGGCTCGTCCCTGGCCACAGGGCGAGGCACTGGGCACAGCCGATGAGGAAGGCGGTGCGTGGGTCGAGCTCCAGCAGGTCGCGATGTCCCGTGCGCCCGCGCAGGGCGAGGATCGCCACGCCGCCGACGAGCCACGCGGCCACCACCGGCCAGAGCCCGAAGAGGTAGGTGTCGATGGCGTCGTCGAAGAGGAAGCCGAGCACGGCGGCGGGGAGAAACGCCACCACGAGGTTGAAGAGCAGGCGCCGACCGGCCGGGTCGCGCCCGAGGACACCATGGAGAATCTGTCCCACGCGGGCCCGGTAGAGGCCGAGCACCGCGACGATCGCGCCGGCCTGGATGCAGATCGCGTAGGCGTCGGCGGCATCGGAGCGCTCGATGCCCAGCGCCCGCTCCGCGAGGAGCAGGTGGCCGGTGGACGAGACCGGCAAGAACTCGGTCACGCCCTCGACGATGCCGAGGACGACCGCCTCGTACCAGGTCACTTCTTCAGCGAGCGCAGGTAGGCGACGGTGTTGGCCACCTGCTCGTCGGAGAGCTGGGTGAACGCCGCCATCGGGGTGCCGGGCTTGCCGGCGCGGATCAGCGCCGCCACGTCGGTGTCGGTCTTCGTGGCCCAGTAGGCCGCCTGCGTGAAGTCGGTGGGCTTCTTCGGCAGCGCCACGGCGGCCGGGCCCTTGCCGTCGCCCGCGAGGCCGTGGCAGGAGGTGCAGTTCGCCTCGTAGACCGCCTTCCCGGCCGCCGGGTCGGCGGCGAGCGCCGCGAGCGAGAGGAGGAGCATCATTTCGCCGAGGTATCCCGTGGTTGACAGGCCGCGCCCGCGGAGACACCTTCGCGCATGCTGTCCTTCCTGCTCGCCTGCACCGGCGACACCGTGACCGCGCCCGGTGGCGACAGCGTCGGGTCGACGGTCGACAGCGCCGAGCTTGTCCCGGGCACCGATTCCGGCGGCGAGGGCGGCCAGGCGCGCGACGAGCACGGCTGCGTCGACCTGTACCACCAGGGCAACTTCCCCGCCTACGAGCTGACGATGGATGACTGGGCGGCCCTGGAGGCGGACTACGCCCGGGGCGTCAAGGACTACCACCCGGCAACCCTGTCGCTGGAGGGCGAGACGGTCGAGGTCCAGGTGCGCCTCAAGGGCAACCCGAGCTTCTCCTGGTTGGGCGAGAAGCTCCAGCTCGTCGTCAGCTTCAACGAGGACGACCCCGGCGCCCGTTTCCACGGCCAGCGCAAGATCGTGCTCGACGCCACCTGGTACGAGCCCACGCTCTTGCGCGAGCGACTCGGCTGGTGGGTGATGCGCCAGCGCGGCGAGATGCCGGCGTCGTGCGCCAACAACGCCACGCTCAGCGTCAACGGCGAGTTCTACGGCACCTACGCCCACATCGAGTACCTCGACCGCGAGTACCTCGAGCGCGTCTTCGGCGACGAGCACGCCACGGGCACCCTGTGGAAGTACGGCAGCGAGGCAAAGACCAACCTCGAGAACGCAGACTACGCCGAG
Source organism: Deltaproteobacteria bacterium (assembly GCA_016875315.1). Lineage (GTDB taxonomy): Bacteria > Myxococcota_A > UBA796 > UBA796 > SXON01 > SXON01. The sequence continues at coordinate 7,014 of VGRQ01000208.1, forward strand.
CTCGAGACCTTCTGGCGTGCCGATGATGTCGCGACCATGGAGTCGCTGGGCAACGTTCGCGAGTGGACGCGCGCCTGGGCCGCCGAGAGCGTGATGGGCGACGACGACGGCTACTGGTGTTGCGCCCACAACTTCTACCTGTACGATCACCCGGTCGAAGGCATGTTGTTCGTGCCCTGGGACTGGGACGACACCTTCGAGATCACCCCCTACGACTCCGATCCCGTCACTGGCTACACCTCGGCCTTGTTCCAGCAGGAACACTTCCTGGCGGTCACCAGCGACGCCGACTGGCGCACGGTGTACGTCGACGAGGTGGAGGCGATGAACGAGGCGATGGATCCCGCGGTCACCGTGCCGCTACTGTGGGCCTGGGACGCCGAGATTCGCCCCTCGATCGAGACCGACCCCCATCGCACCTTCGACATGGCGGAGCACGACGCCACGGTAGAGGCCCTGGCGACATGGATTCAGTCGCGACACGACTATGTCGAGAGCTGGGTGCGGTGCGCGCGCGATCCGGCGGCCGACGCCGACGGCGACGGCGTCCTGGCCTGTGACGACCGCAACGACGACGCGCCGGTGTCGGCGGAAACGTGCAACGGTCTCGACGACGATAACGACGGCTGGGTAGACGATGACGCCAGTTGCGACGACTGCACGGCCCACGGCATCGACGACTACGACCTGCTTTTCTGTCGATGCCCGCGCACCTGGGACGCGGCCCAGGCCAACTGCGAGGGGCGCGGTGGCAGCCTGCTCTACCCGGCCGCCAGCGAGGAGGTCTACCTCACCTTCTTCTACACCTGGCCGGTGTTCGAGGACTGGTGGCTCGGCGACGACTACGGCAGCACCTGCCTGACATGGATGTCGGGCGAGTTCGACTACGGCACGGCGCCCTGCGCCGAGGAACACCCGAGCGTGTGCCGCCTGTAGGGCGGCTATCCCCCCCTGAATGCGAAAGGTCGCCGGCCATGCCTCCCTCGATGCGAAAACTCGAGGCCATCGGCACGCCGCGGTCGCCGGCGGGGTGCGGGCCGGTCGCGATTCTCGGCGTTTCTCCGTTGGGGCGCACTCCGGTTACGCCCGTGCGGTGAGCCCCCTTCGCATTTGGGGGGGCTTGGTTTCAAGATTGTCGCATTTAGAGGGGGATAGTTCGCCCCTCTAGTTCTCGTTCCCCTCTTCCTCGGCGCCCTCGGCCTTCTCCTCGATGGCCG
>VGRQ01000209.1 GCA_016875315.1 Deltaproteobacteria bacterium
CGACCCGGGCCTGGCTCGCGGCGACGGCACCGGGTGGCTGCTCGTCGACGGCGAGGGCTACGCGCGCGGGCGCTCGCCGGCCGACCGCGAGCCTCCCGTGGCGGGGTGGGAGATCGTCACCCACGAGCGGCCCCACGGGGAGTACGCCACCACCTGGGCGGCATGCGCGCTCATCGTGCTCGGGATGTGGGCCAGCGCGTCGTTCACGCGGTCGGCCCCGGCCTGAGCGTCCCGTCGTCTTGCCGGGCCGGGGGGGTGAGGCTATGCGCGCGCCCCTCCGGAGGCCAAGGTGGCCGGCAGTGGCGCCCCCGAGCACGTCCGACACCGCCTCGGCGCGGGCTTCGTGGCGCTCGCCGCCGTGACCTACGCCCTGCTGGTGTTCGGCAGCACCGTGCGCGTGCATGGCGCCGGCCTCGCCTGCCCCGACTGGCCGCTGTGTTTCGGCGAGCTGCTGCCGCGCTTCGACTTCCGCATCCTCCTGGAGTGGGGGCACCGGGTGCTCGCCGGCGGCGTCTCGCTTGGCTTCACCGGCCTCTCCGCCTACATCGCCTCGCATCGCGAGCTGCGGCACGAGCTGGGCGCGCACCTGCTGGTCCTCGCGGGCATTCTCTGCGCCCAGATCGTCTTCGGCGGCCTTACCGTCCTCAAGCTGCTCGCGTACTGGTCGGTCACGACGCACCTCCTCCTCGGCAACGCCTTCATGGTGGGGCTCGTCGGCCTGGCGATTCGCCTGCGAGGCACCGGCGGCGGCGCGCCTCCGCGCGGGCCAGTGGCCGCGCTCGCGGTACTGGTGACGGTGCAGATGGCGCTCGGCGGGCTGGTGTCGAGTAACTACGCCGGCCTCGCCTGCACCGAGTGGCCCACCTGCAACGGCGGCGCCTGGTTCCCCACCTTCACCGGCATCGTGGGGCTGCAACTCGCGCATCGCCTCGGCGCCTACGCGGTGCTGGTCGCGGCGGGGATCGTCGCGTGGCGCGCGCGCGGGCTCGGCACCTGGGTGCTGGCGCTCGTGCTGGGACAGGTGGCCGTGGGCATCAGCAACGTTCTCCTGGCCATGCCGGCCGAGCTGGCGGTGCTGCACGCCGCGCTGGCCCACGGCATCGTCGCCCTCACCTCGATCCTCGCCTGGCGAGCGGTGGCGAAGTGAAGGCCGTTGCTACCCCGCGGTCAGTCGCGACGCAGCTTCGCCTCTGGTGGGACATGACCCGCCCCCGGGTGCTGCTCCTGGTGCTATTCACGGGCCTCCCGGTCTTTGGCCTCGTGCGGGCCGAGGGTCACACCCTAGGCCGCATGGCCTGGGTGATCCTCGGGACGGCCCTCGCGGGCGCGGCCTCGTCGACGCTCAACGCCTACCTCGAGCGCGACACCGACGCGCGCATGGCGCGCACGCAGAAGCGGCCCTTGCCGGCCGCGGCGGTGCAACCGGGGCACGCCCTCGCCATCGGCCTCGGGCTCACCGTGCTCTCCACCCTGCTCCTGTGGTGGGTCGGCGGCGCCTTCGCGGCGGGCGTGGGCCTCGCCACCATCCTCTTCTACGTGCTGGTGTACACCATCTGGCTCAAGCCGCGCACGCCCCAGAACATCGTCATCGGGGGCGCGGCGGGATCCACGGCCCCGCTCATCGCCGAGGCGGCGCTCAGCGGCCAGCTCACGTGGGCGAGCTGGGTACTTTTCCTCATCGTCTTCCTCTGGACGCCGCCCCACTTCTGGGCCCTCGCCATCTACCGGAAGGAGGAGTACGCGGCGGCGGGGTTTCCGATGATGCCGAGCGTGGTCGGCAACGCCTCCACCCGGCGGCAGTCGCTGGTCTACGCGATCCTCCTCCTGCTCACCACCCTCACGCCGGTTCCCCTCGGCATGCTGTCCATGTTTTACGGCGCCGTCGCGCTCCTCGCGGGGGGCTGGTTCGCCTGGCGGGTGTACGTGTCGATGCGCGCCGACGATCCTCAGGTGGACTACGCGGTGTTCCGCGACTCGATCCGCTACCTTTTCCTTCTCTTCGGGGCGATGTTGCTCGATCTCGCCGTTGCTGCCGCGCTCTAGGGGCGATCGCGCACACCTTGATCGGCTGCGAAAGGTGGAGTAGACGCATCGGCCAAACGTCCTACCCTCTAGGCTCGGTCATCGGGCTCGCGGAGGTGGGGCTTTTCCACCGGAGCGTCCTCTCGTGAAGCTCGGAATCGTCGGAACGGCCAGAAGCCGTGCCCTCTCCGTGGCCGCCCTGCTGGCGGCCGCCACGTTTGCCACCGGTTGCGACCCGGCCGAGGCCCGCGTACACACGGGCGACACCCTCTTCTCCAACAACTGCGCCCCCTGCCACGGCGCCCAGGGCGAGGGGCTCGCGGTGGCCAAGGCGCCCGCCATCGGCGGCCTGCCCGAGTGGTACGTGAAGCACCAGGTCGAGGGCTTCCGCCAGGGCCTGCGTGGCACGCACTTCGACGACATCCAGGGCATGCGCATGCGCCCGATGGCGCTCACGCTCGTCAACGACGAGGAAGTGGCGAAGGTGAGCGCCTACGTGGCGAAGCTGCCCCCGGCCAACCCGGCCACCGAGCTCCAGGGCGGCAACGCCGAGGCCGGCGCCGGCTACTACGGCACCTGCGCCGCCTGTCACGGGACCGATGGCATGGGCAACGAGGCCCTGGGCGCGCCCCCTCTGGTGGGCGCCTCCGACTGGTATCTCCGCGATCAGCTTGAGAAGTTCCAATCGGGCGTGCGCGGCGCGCACCCCAAGGACGCCCGCGGCGCGCAGATGGCGCCGATGGCCAAGACCCTGCCCGACGGGCAGGCCATCAAGGACGTGCTCGCGCATGTCGCCACCCTCGGCAAGAGGTAGGAGGGGCAATGTCCGCTGAACATTTCGAAGATGGCGACGTGGCCGCCCGCTTCTGGACGAAGTGGCTCCTCATCGGCGTGGTGGCGTTCTCGGGCGCCGCGTTCACCATCCTCCTCATCACGGGGAACTAGGCGATGCTGCACCTCACCCAGTGGCTGGTGGTGCCGGCCTCCACCTTCGCCGACGATATCGACTTCGTGTTCGGGCTCATCTTCTGGATGGTGGGCTTCTGGTACGTGCTGTCGAACGTCGCGTTCTTCTACTTGCTCTTCAAGTACCGGGCGCAACCCGGGAAGAAGGCGCTGTACGTCACCGGCACCGAGCACGACCTGCTGAAGTGGGTGGAGTGGCCTCACTACGCCATCATCGTGTGCGACATCGTCATCATCGCGGCCGCCGTGAAGGTCTGGTACGAGGTGAAGCAGGACCTGCCGCCCGCCGATGCCGAAGTCACCGTCGTGGCCCAGCAGTGGGCGTGGAGCTTCGTCCACCCCGGCGCCGACAACAAGATCGGCACCAGCGACGACATCAAGACGGTCGACGAGTTGCACCTCGAGGTCGACAAGGTGGTGCACTGGCGCCTCCAGGCTCGCGACGTGCTGCACAGCTTCTCGGTGCCCGCCTTCCGCATCAAGCAGGACGCGATCCCCGGTCGCGACATCATGGGCTGGTTCGAGCCCAACCGCGTGGGCACTTACGACATCCAGTGCGCTGAGATCTGCGGCATCGGCCACGGCATCATGGGCGCGCGGGTCATCGTCCACACCCCCGAGGAGTACGCGGCCTGGGTCGCGAGCTCCTCCCAGCACTAGTCCTCCGAGGAACCAAGCATGTCGCACCCTGAGCACGCGCACGCTGACCATGGTCACGCGGCGCACGGCGACCACCACCACGAGATGAGCTTCTCGGAAAAGTACCTTTTCCCGACCGACCACAAGTACATCGCGAAGCAGTACATGCTGACCGGCATGATCATGGCGGTGGCGGCGGGCTTCTTCGCCTACGCCTTCCGCATGCAGCTCGCCTTCCCCGGCATGAGCGTGCCCTTCTTCGGCGTGGTGTCGCCCACCGAGTACAACTCGCTGGTCACCCAGCACGGCAGCATCATGGTGTTCTGGGTGGCGATGCCGGTGCTCATCGCGGCCTTCGGCAACTTCCTCATCCCGCTGATGATCGGCGCCGACGACATGGTCTTCCCGAGGTTGAACCGGCTGAGCTACCAGCTCTTCCTGCTGAGCGCCATCCTGGTGGTGGTCGGCTGGTTCGTCCCGGGCGGCGGCTTCGGCGGCGCCTGGACCAGCTACCCCCCGCTCTCCGCCAAGGCCGAGTACAGCCTAACCCCGGCCGGCTCCTCCATCTGGCTCGCGGCGGTGGCCGTCGAGTTTGCGGCCTTCCTCCTCGGTGGTATCAACTTCGTCGTCACCGCGATGAACGCCCGCGCCCCGGGCATGAAGTGGCACGACGTGCCCATCGTGGTGTGGTTCATCTGCATCGCCAGCATCTTGTTCATGGCCTCGGTGGGCCCGCTCATCGCCGGCGCGATCATGCTGCTTTTCGACCAGCAGCTCGGCACGCACTTCTTCGATCCGGTGGCCGGCGGCGACCCCATCCTCTGGCAGCACCTGTTCTGGTTCTTCGGGCACCCCGAGGTGTACGTGGTGCTCCTGCCGGCCATCGGCATCTGCGCCGAGATCATCCCGGTGTTCGCGCGCAAGAAGCTCTTTGGCTACCGGGCGATCCTCTACACGGGCATCGCCACCGGCGTGCTCTCCTTCTTCGTGTGGGCGCACCACCAGTTCGTGGCCGGCATCGACCCGCGCATGGCCAACGTGTTCACCATCACCACGGTGCTCATCTCCATCCCCATCGCGGAGATGGTGTTTCTCTACATCGCCACCCTGTACGGCGGATCGATCAAGTTCAGCGTGCCGATGCTGTGGGCGCTCAGCTTCATCTTCTGCTTCCTCATCGGCGGCGTGACCGGCATCTTCCTCGGCGCCAGCGGCTCGGACATCTACCTCCACGACACCTACTTCGTGGTGGCGCACTTCCACTACACCTTCTACCCCATCGCGATCATCGGCACCTTCGCCGGGGTGACGCACTGGTTCCCGAAGCTGTTCGGCCGCTACATGGACGAGAAGCTCGGCCAGATCCACTTCTGGGGCACGGTGCTGAGCTTCAATCTCATCTTCATCCCGCTCTTCTTCACTGGGCTGGCGGGCGACCACCGTCGCATCTACAACTACAACAACTTCGCCGAGCTCGGCACCCCCGACCTGCAGTGGCTGCGGATCCTCGCCACCGTGGCGCTGGTCATCATGCTGATCTTCCAGGTGCTGTTCGTCTACAACTTCATCAACAGCATCTTCAAGGGCAAGCTGGCTCCGACCAACCCCTGGAAGGCCACCACGCTGGAGTGGACCACCCCCAGCGCCCAGCCCGGCCACGGCAACTGGACGCCGGAGACGATGCCCTCGGTCTACCGCGGCCCCTACGAGTACAGCGCTCCGGGTCGCGACGACGACTTCCACCCCCAGAACGTTCCCTAGGGAGACGCCCACCATGGCCTTCCGTCCGATTGCCACCACCCGCAGCGCCACGGGGATGCCCACCGGGCGCCTCGCGATCTGGTGGCTGATCGTCTCCGAGATCGTGATCTTCGGGGGCGTGCTCGCCTCCTACATCATGCACCGCATCGGGCACCCCGAGTGGGCTTACCAGGCCGAGCACACCAACCTCGTGGCGGGCTCGGTCAATACCATCGTGCTGCTCACCTCGAGCCTGCTCGCGGTGCTCGCGCACAACGCGGCCGAGATGGGCGACGGCAAGAAGGCGGCCAAGCTCTTCGTGGGCACCATCCTCGGTGGCCTGGTGTTCCTCGTGATCAAGTCCTTCGAGTGGGGCAACGAGATCGCCCACGGCTACACGATCACGTCGAGCGGCTTCTGGGCTTTCTACTACACCGCCGCCGGCATCCACGGCACCCACGTGCTGGTGGGCATGATCGTCATGGGCTTCGTGGCCTACGACGCCTGGCACGGCAGGGAACTCCAGCGCATCGAGTTCGCCGGGATTTACTGGCACTTCGTCGACGTGGTCTGGATTTTCCTCTTCCCTCTCCTCTACATCGCGAGCTGATCATGTCTGGCGACGCTCACCACGACCACGCTCACGCCGAACACCACGACCACAGCAAGTTCTACATCAAGGTCTGGGCAGCGCTGTTCGTGCTGTTCTTGATCAGCGTGTTCGGCACGTTAACGCCGTGGTTTTTCGTCACGATCATCGTGGGCTTCGGGATCGCGCTGGTGAAGGCCTACCTCGTCGTGAGGTACTTCATGCACGTGGACATCGAGAAGCCGGTGGTTCACTACGCGCTCGTCGCGGGCCTGGCCCTGATGGTGCTCTTTTTCGCGGCCGCGTCGCCCGACGTGCTCAACCACGAGGGCAGCCGCTGGGTGAACGTGGCCGCCCGCGCCGAGACGGAGCGCCGCGAGGCGGCCCACGCCGCCGGCGAGGGTGGGCACCATGAGGCCGCGCCCTCCGCGGGGCACGAGGCGCCGGCCGCCGAGGGTGGTCACTAGCGTGACCGACGCGCCCCCGGAACGCGACTTCCGGCTGGTTCACCCCGCGCCGCGTGCCCGGCGGCCGGTGGTGCCGAGCGAGGTTTTCGCGATGCTAGTTTTCGTGTTCACCGAGGTGATGTTCTTCGGCGGGCTCGCGAGCGCCCACACGATCACGCGGTCGAACTGGCCGCTGTGGCCGCCGCCTGGCCAGCCACGGCTGCCCATCGAGGCCACCGCCCTCAACACGGCGGTGCTGCTGGCAAGCGGGGCGCTGCTCTGGCTCGCGGGTCGTCGCTTCGCGGCCGGTCGCTCGGTCGCGCCGCTGCACGGCGCGATGGGCGCCGGACTCTTCTTCGTGGCCGCCCAGGGCTACGAGTGGGTGGGCCTCGTGCGCGAGGGGCTCACGATGCAGTCGAGCACCCACGGCGCCTTCTTCTACCTCATCGTCGGCACGCACGCCTTGCACGTGCTGGCCGGCCTCGGGGTGCTGGTCGCGCTCCGCGCGCGCCTCGCCGCCGGGCGACTCAGCGCCGACGAGTTCACCGCCGGGCGCATCTTCTGGTACTTCGTCGTGTTGCTGTGGCCCGTGCTGTACTGGCGGGTGTACCTGTGAGCCTCGCTTGGCTCGGGCCGGCCTGGGCCTGCGCCGTGTGCGGTGCCGGGCAGGGCAACGATCAAGGCGCGTACCTCGAGATGTCGATCGTCCTGAGCCTCTTGCCCCTCGCCCTCATCGGTGGCGTGGCCTGGTGGGTGCGCGGCCAGGCGCGTGCCGCGCGCGACGCGGCGGGCTAGACAGCGCCGCCCCCGGAGAGGTCTTCACATGTCCTCGCGCTCGCTCGTCGCGCTCGTTGCCCTGCTGGCTGGTTGTGCTCGTACCTGGCCGATGGATCCCCCCGAGATCCAGGCGCGCTTCGCCTCGCGTCACGTGGGGCAGTGCAACGCCTGGGTAGCGAGCCAGCGCACTGGCTACGAGTACTGCTCCTCGCCGGCCTTCCTTCCCGACGCCACCCTCGGCGCCTACGAGAAGGCGAAGTCCACCGGCCCCTCGTGGAGCAAGGCCAGTGGTCCCACCGACGCCGACTCGCTCAAGGCCCATGGGGAGGGCGTCTACACCAACGCCTGCGCCTCCTGCCACCAGGCCAACGGCGAGGGCATCGCTGGGGTGTTCCCGCCGCTCAAGGGCGCGGGCTCGTTCTACGGCAGCGCCGCGAACCACGCCAAGCTCATTCGCGATGGCCTCTCCGGCGAGATCGAGGTCAATGGCGTGAAGTACAGCGGCGCCATGCCCCCCAAGGGCGGCGCCCCGCTCACCGACTACGACATCGCCGCCGTGGCCACCTACGAGCGCCTGAGCTGGGGCAACAACGACGGGCCGGTCACGCTCGACGACGTCAAGGGCGCGCAGTAGCCCCGCCGCCGCGGCTCACTCCACCCCGTGTACCGCGCCCACCCAGGCGCCGTCGTCGCGGAAGGCGATGTCGGTGACGCCCACGTAGGCGCCCACGTGCGACGTGGCCACGTTCGACGGGGTGATCTCGTAGAGGTTGATGTAGGGGTCGCCGCCGCCCGAGCCGAAGGCCGAGGCGAGGCTGGAGCCCGTCCCCGGCACCGGCCAGAGCGGGGCGCCGACGTCGAGATCGACCTGCCTGGTGCTGGCGGCGTCGTCCCAGCTCGCGCCGCCGTCGGTGCTGCGCACGATGACGGCGCCGTCGTCGTCTCGTCCCGACATGAAAAGCACGTCGGCGTCGTCGGGATGGATGGCGGCCCGGCTGGGGACGAAGCTGTCGGTCACCACGCTCGCGGAGATGTCGTCCCAGGTCTGG
>VGRQ01000210.1 GCA_016875315.1 Deltaproteobacteria bacterium
CGTCGAGCTCGGTGGACAGCGCGGCAACGCGCTCGTGGACGGCGCCGAGGGCCGGGTCGAGCCGCGCCGCCGCCGCGACGTCGGACTCCACTCGGGACAGGGTGTCGCTCGCGGCCTGGTCGTCGTCGTAGAGCCGGCCGTGGGCGCGTTGCACCAGCGCCGACAGCGCATCGACATTGCGAAGTCGCGACAGTTCGGCCTCGTCGACGTCGAGCCCGTCGACCTTCTCCAGCTCGGCGAGCTGGAAGCGGAGCCAGTCGGCGCGGTCTTCCCGGAGGCGGCCGCGCAGGGTGTCCATGGCGGTCTCGGCGTCGCGGAGGGCAGTCCAGGCGGTGTCCATCTGGGCGCGGAGGTCGCCGAGGTCGGCGTAGGCATCGAGGTAGCCGAGGTGCGAGCCCGGGTCGACGAGCGAGTGGTGCTCGTGCTGCGAGCTGATGTCGCAGAGGCCACGCGCCACCTCGGCCAGCTCCGAGGCGGTGGCGAGGCGCCCGTCGATGTAGGCCCGCGACCGGCCGGCGGCCTCCACCACGCGGCGCAGCACCAGCTCCTCGCCGACGTCGCGACCGGCGAGGCGATCACGGTCGCCCGGCGACAGCTCGAACAGCGCCTCCACCTCGGCTCGCTCGGCGCCGGTCCGTACCAGCTCCGGGTTGGCTCGCCCGCCGAGCACCAGCTGCAGCGCGTCGACGAGGATCGACTTCCCGGCGCCCGTTTCCCCGGTGACGATGTTGAGCCCGTCGCCGAGCACCAGCTCGATGTCGTCGGCGATCGCGAGCTGTCGAACGCGGAGGCAGCGCAGCATTGGCCGGGCTTATCTTGGCGAGTCAAGAGCGGCGCCGGCGTTGCCACCCGGAGCTTTGCGAGGCTACGTCGCCGCGAGTGATGGAACAGCACGCCGCCAGTGTCGCGCCCGGTACTGGTCGCGAGCCGCCCCTGGCGCTCTCCTCGGTGGAGTTGTTCACCGGCGGGGGCGGGCTCGCCCTCGGCACCCACGCGGCCGGCTTCCGTCACGCGGCGCTCCTCGAACGAAACGCCGACGCGTGCGCCACCATCCGCGCCAACGTCGCCGCCGGCGCGGTGCCGGGCATCGGGCACTGGGTGGTCCACGAGGGCGACGTCCGTGCCGTCGACTTCGGGGGCCTCGGCCCGGTCGACCTCGTGGCGGGTGGCCCGCCCTGCCAGCCCTTCAGTCTCGGCGGGAAACACGGCGCCTTTGCCGACCCGCGGAACATGATCCCGGAGTTCTGCCGCGCGGTGCGCGAGCTCCAGCCGCGGGCGTTCATCATGGAGAACGTGCGCGGCCTCACCCGGGCCGCCTTCGCGCCCTACTTCGACTACGTGCTGCGGCAGCTGGCGCTGCCGGGCCTGCCGCCGGCGGTCGACGAGACCTGGGAAGAACACGACGCGCGGCTGCGCGCCGTCGGCATGCCGGCCTACCGGGTGCAGGCGCGCGTGCTCGACGCTGCCGACTATGGCGTGCCGCAGCATCGTCACCGGGTCTTCGTGGTCGGCTTTCGCGCCGACCTGCCGATCGAGTGGTCCTTCCCGGCGGCCACGCACTCGGGCGCCGCACTCTGGGCGAGCCAGTGGGCCTCTGGCGAGTACTGGCGCCGTCACGCGATCGCCCGGCCGGCGGCCCCGCCCTCGCGCCGTCCCACCGGTCCCGAGGGGCTGCAGCCCTGGCGCACCCTGCGCGACGCCATCGGCGACCTGCCCGAGCCCGAGGCCAGCGGGGGCGGTCCCTTCAACCACCGCCTCGTCCCCGGGGCGCGCGCGTACCCGGGCCACACCGGCAGCCCCGTCGACCTCCCGAGCAAGGCCCTGAAGGCCGGTGTCCACGGTGTTCCCGGGGGCGAGAACACGGTATTGTTTCCCGACGGTCGACTCCGCTACCTCACGGTGCGCGAGGCGGCGCGGGTGCAGACCTTCCCCGACGGGTGGCGGCTGGAAGGCGCCTGGGGCGAGGCGATGCGGCAGATCGGCAACGCCGTGCCGGTGAAGCTGGCGGAGGCGGTGGCGAGGAGCGTGGCCGCGGCGCTGGCCTGAGCCTCACACCCTCACCGCCCACACCCCCACCGGGATGCCGCCGTTCTTGAAATGAGCCAGCCGCTCGGCGCCGCGGTCCACGCGCATCGCGAAGTCGGGCTGGGGCGACAGGAACACGGCGGTCCATCCGGAAAAACGCTCGCGGAGCGCTCGACCGAAGTGGCTGTACACCGGGGCCACGCTCGCGCCGAGGCGGCTGCCGTAGGGCGGGTTGGTGACGACCGTCCCGGCCACCCCGGTGGGCTCGATGTCGCTCACCTGCAAGTGACGGAAACTCACCTTCACCCCGGCACGCTGCGCGTTGGCCTGCGCGGCGAGCACCGAGGGCGCGTGGTGGTCGGAGCCCGAGATGGGCGCGCCGGTGGCAACCGGCACCACGCGGATGGCCTCCCGGGAAAGCCCACGCCACTCGTCGCAAGCGAAGCGTCGCCGACCGAAGGGGGGCCGCCCGGCGGCGAGCAGGGCCGCCTCGATGGGGATGGTGCCCGAGCCGCAGAAGGGGTCGACCAGGGGACGATCGCCGCGCCAGTCCGCCAGCCAGATGAGGCAGGCGGCGAGGTTCTCGCGCAGCGGCGCCTTGACCGAGTCGGTGCGCCAGCCCCGGCGATGGAGCAGATCGCCGCCCGCGTCGAGCGACACGGTGGCCACGTCGTTGTCGATGCGGATCTGCACCTGCTGGGCGAGCTGCGGCCGCGGCTCCTTGTCGGGCACGAAGGGGCCCTTGAGGCACTCCTTGATGGTGTGCCCGGCGGCGCGCGCCGCCACGTCGCGAAAGCGCACCGCGCTCTGTCGCGACGTGACCTCGACGTCGATCTTCGCCAGGGGATGGACCAGCGCCTTCCACGGCACGCGGCGCAGCAAGCCCGTGAGCTGGTCGGGCGACTTGGCCGTGCCCGACACCAGCTCGACGAGGAGCTGCGAGGGCGTGCGCATCGTGCGCGCGAGCCGGGCCACGCGCGCCGCGTCGGCCTCGAAGCGCACGCCGCCGCCCACCACCTCGCCCTGCACCCCGAGGGTGGCGAGCTCGGCCTGCACCACGCCCTCGAGCCCGGGGTGAATCACGGCGAAGGCGTTCATCGCCGGCGGCTATCGCGGGGGCGGGAGGGTGGTACGCTCGGGCATGTTCCTCGCTGGGGACGGCGGCGAGGCGTGGAGTTTGGAGATCGCCGGGCGCGGCTGGATGAGTCGGCGGTGACCCCGCGTCGCGTCCAGGGGTTCGCCGCCTCGCTCGCGACGAGTGAACTACGTATCGCGACACCCTCGCCAGAGGTCATCACCCCCTTTTCGAGACACTTGCCCGAGTCATCCCACAAGGAATGGGACTCGGGCCGCACCTCGCGCGTCCGCGCCACGGGGCAAGGCTCGTTTTCGTCGAGGCGACCGATGGCCTGTGAGCCCGTGGGCCCCGCTCTGTCCTATTTTTTCCCCGATGGGTCGAGCGACCGTCTCATTTTCGACCCCATGGGTGTCGCCTATCGTGTCGCGACATGCAAGCCGATCAGTCGGCGACGCTCAGAGCCCCCGCACCGCCGGGTGAACGCTGCCCGGCACCATCTCCCGCGCCTTGGTGGCCACGCGCGGCAGCGGCGAGGCCAGGGCGGCCTGGATCACCCGCACCGCGCCGGGCTCGCCGAGCAGGTCGACCCGCAGGAGCGCCGCCATCGCGAGCCCCTGCCGCTCGCTGTCGGTCGACCACGCCACGATCGCGTCCTGGACCACGCTCTCGGTGCCGAAGCGCTCAGCGAGGCAGGAGGCGGCGCGCATCGGCACCGACGGGGGCAGGATGGCGGGGTCGGTGAGGGCGAGGAGCTCGTCGCGCAGGGCCGGGGACGGATCGCCGAGCGACATGCAGTCCACCCCGTCGCGCGCGGCGAGGGCGTCAGAAACGGGCGAGGCGAAGGCGAGGGAGAGAGAGAGGATCATCGAACACCGATGTTTAGACCGAGCACGCCCACCTGCGCATTCGACAAGTCGACTTGCGCGGTGCAACCTCCACTCCCGCACACCGGGTAGGGGAACATCAAGTTGTCGGCCAGCGCACTCTCGCAGCTCTTCGCCGACGAGCAATCGTCGGTGTCGCTCAGCGCGTCCCAGTAGTTCCAGCCCATCTCCACCGGGTGGTAGAGCCCGAGGAAGTGGCCGATCTCGTGGGCCATCGTCTCGCCGTAGATGTCGATCTCGCTGTCGCTGAAGCTGGCGTTGGCGCCGGCGTGGACCAGCCAGCTCACCGCCACCACCGAGTGCTCGGTGGCCACCTGGGGGCCGGGAATGCCGCCGGCCATGCCGTAGAGGTCGGCGGCGCCGCCCACGTCGTCGCCCACCACGAGGAGGACGCCCTCGCCCACCTCGTCGTAGAGCGTGTCGTAGGCGGCGTTGCCGGTGCTCGGCGACGGCAGGCTCGCCTTGATGTCGGAGCTGATGAACTCGGTGGAGAGCTCGATGCCGTGGCTGGCGTAGATACTCGTCCACCGCGCCACCGCCGCCTCGGTGGCGCTCGCCACCTCGCTGTCGTTCTCGAGGTCGCCCGCGTAGGCGATCGTGGCCTTGAGCTTCATGGCGCTGCCCGCGCAGGACCGGCGCATGATCGTCACGTCGACGTCGCGACGTCCCTCGTAGTAGAAGTCATCGGAGAGGGTCGACGCGTACAGGGTCCACTCGCCCTCGGTCAGCCCGGGGTCGCTCTCCCGGACAGGCCAGTTCAGGGTCGTCGCCGAGGCGTTGGCGTAGAAGGCGTCGGTGAGGGAGTCGTGACTCTCGTACCAGTCTTCCCAGTCGAGGATCGACTCCCCGTCGGGGTTGACCAGCCCGTCGGTCGACACGTAGCCATCGCCGCTGTTCTCCACGACGACCTGGAACACGGTGTCGTCACTGTCGAGCGATAGCGGGATGCTGACGATGCCTTGCCGGTCGCTCTGCAACGACATCGTCTCCACCTGCACGTCGCCGCCGCAGTTCTCGGCCTCGCTGGTGGTGCCGGTGCAGGCCAGGAGCGAGAGCCCGATGGCCGCGAGGGGGTAGCGCATCATCCGTCTTCGACGACGAGCGTGGCGGGCAGATTCGCGTCGTTGTCGATGCCGCCGTCGACCGCCGTGCCGCGCAGCGTGACGGTCGGGGCTCGCGTGGTGGTCCCGCGCGTCGTGAGCTTGCCATGCACACGGGCCCCCGAGAGCGTGGCGCGCACGCCATCGACGAGCACCACGTCGCCCGCGAAGCTCCCGCCGTTCACCTCGATGGTGGCGAGGCCGTTGGCCATCAGGTCGTTGCCGTTGCGCGCGCGGTTGCCGCTGAAGGCGCAGTCGCTGAGCGTGAGCTTGCCGCGCTCCGCGAAGGCGCCGCCCCCGATGCCGCCACCGGCCAGCAAGGCCTCGTTGTCTTCCACGCGGCAGTTGGACAGCAGCAGTTCGCTCCAGCCGGTGAGGCGCACGCCGCCGCCGGCGTCGCCCGCCCCACCTCGCAACGTGAGGCCTTCCACCTTGACGACGAGCTGGTCGCCCGCCACCCGGAGGACAGGCCCACCCCGCCCGGCGTCGATCACCGCGCCCGGCTCGCCGCGGAGGGTGAGGCTCGCCTCGATCACCAGGTTCGCGGCGTGGACGCCGGGAGCGAGGCACACCACGGCGCCCTCGACGAGATGCGGGTCGATGGCCGCGCCTGCCTCCACCCGTACAGTGCAGTCGATCATGGGAAACTCGGTCTAGGCCCTGGTCGCGCCCTGGGGCGCCTTGTTCGTCGAGATGTTGGTGAAGTGCTTGAGGAACTCGGCCGGGGTGATCGGCTTCGGCTGCCAGGTGCCCCAGGGGTTGTAGAACTGGAGCTCCTTGCCGTTCACCACGCCGTCGAAGGCGTAGGCATGGTTGGCAACGAGCAACTTCTCGGCGTTGACCGCCCCCTGGTAAGCGAAGCGCAGCTCGAGGTCTTCCGCCTTCGCCGGGCCCTGGCCCGCCTTCATCTTCATCTCGGCGGTGTTGGCCTTATAGTCGACGCTGCCGGTGTCGACGGGGGAGCCGGTGAGCTTGGCGCTCGCGTCGCCTTCCTTGCCGTTGTCGGACACCGTGCCCTTCATCTTCCCCGCCTTGTCGGTGACGCGCATCGTGCCGGGGACGATGTGGTTCCAGCGGTGGGTGTGCGAGATCGTCGCGCTGAAGGGACCGTCGCCACTGCCGCGGAAGGGCATCTGCGCGTCGGACTGGCGGTTGTTCTCCACCGCCGCGTAGATCGCCATGCCGTCTTTCTTGGCCTTCTCGAAGTAGGGAATGACCTCCGCTTCCTTCATCGACCTGGGGTTCTTCTCCGAGGAACGAGCGCCGGTGATCTCGGCCATCGATTGCGCGCCATAGCCGCCGTTGCCCATCGCCTGGTAGCTGCCCTTCCACTTGGCGTAGGCCTTCTCCATGATCGCGGGCCACATCTTGCCGCTGGGCTCGCCGGCGTAGGCGGGGTCGTTGCGGTTGCCGGCCACGGTGGGGAGGTAGCTGTCGACCTCGATGTACACCGGCTTGTAGTCGCCGCCCCAGCCCGACTCCTCGTAGAAACGCACGGTGTAGGTTTCGCTGGTGGGGTTGTACTTGATCGCGTCTTTGATGGCCTGGGGCGAGGCGTTGGCGATCGCCGCCATCGAGGCGATGAAGTAGCAGTCGCCGAGCGCGCCCTGGGCGGTGTCCTTGCCCTTGGGGTCGGTGGGGGAGTGGTCGCCCTTCTGCTTGGCGTAGATGAAGTCGTCTTGCAGGCCGACGGCGTCGTCGTCCTTGTTGAGCATCGGCTGCTCGGAGAACAGCGACGAGGCGCACCAGCCCTGCTTCTTCTCCTTGTCGACCCGCACCTCGACCTTGATCTTGTCGCCCTTCGCCTCGACGATCTTGCAGGTCTTGCCGTCGGGGACGGTGAACTTCTCGCCGCTGCCGTCCATGCTTCCGGTGAGCTCGACGGTATCCTTCGGGCCGATGAGCGCACCCCACTTGCCGCTCTGAACCGCCGACGGGCGCATCGGGCCCACCGGCCCGTCGGTCGAGGCGCCGTGGGGCGGCTCCCGCTCGGCGCCGAGCCACGAGCTGATCTCGTCGTTGCCGAGCGCGCTGTTGCCCTCGTTCTGGACCGACTGCTGCATGGCCGCGTTGCCGACGCGGGTTTGCTTGTCGGGGGCCGCCGGGGCCCCAGCCTCGGGGGTGCCGCCTGACTTCTTCGCCTTGCTGGGCGCGCGGGTGGACTGCTGGAGCATACCGCCTCCGAGTACGATGCTACCGCAAACCGGCGGCCCCCGCCAGCCTACCGGTCAAGTGTCGGCGGCCGCGTTCCGATCCGGGGAGCGAGGTCACGACGATGCTCCCCTTGCTCGCCCTCCTCGCGCCGGCCCTGGCCGGTGTCGAGGACAACGTGATGGTCAACCAGTATGGCGAGGTGCTGCACTGGGACGTCGCTGCCATCGACTTCGTCGTCGATCCCCATAACAAGGACGGCCTCGACGAGGACGGGGCCATCGACGCCGCCGCCGACGCAGCCCAGGCATGGAACGACATCGAGACCGTCGCCGTCGAGTTCAACCTGGCCGGCCGGAAGAACGGGTTGAAGGGTGGCTACGACGAGCAGAACGGCGTGTACTTCGTCGACGACTGGACCAGCTCGCCCGACCTCCTCGCGCTCACCACCACGTGGTCGAACGAGGAGGGACAGATCCTCGATTTCGACCTCGCCGTGAACACCGGCGATCACGACTGGGCGCTCGATGGCGCCGTGGGCAAGTCCGACCTCCAGAACACCCTCGCCCACGAGTTCGGCCACGCGCTGGGCGCCGACCACATCGACCACGACGCCAGCGCTACGATGTACGCCTCGTCGGCCCCCGGCGAGGTCAGCAAGCGCGACCTCGCCGACGCTGACGTGGCGGTGATCGAGTGGCTCTACCCCGACCTTCCCGAGGGCTCCGAGTTCGCCGAACGCCCCCTCGGCGCCTGCAACGCCGCGCCCGTCGGCCTCGGCTGGGCCGTCGCGCCCGCCCTCCTCCTCGCCTTCCTCCGTCGCCAGGTGTCCCGATGATCCTCGCCCTGCTCGCCTCTGCGCAGGCCACGATGGTGGCCAAGGCCCTCGACCCCTTCGCGCTCGCCATCCTCTCCGACGCCACCGCCTTTGGCGACGTCACCGAGGTGGAAACGCGCTGGGAGGGCGGGATGATCTGGACGGTC
>VGRQ01000211.1 GCA_016875315.1 Deltaproteobacteria bacterium
GACATCACCTGGGCCGCGTCGCGCCTCGGGCCCGTCAACACCTTCACCGTGGGGGTGCGCGACGCC
Source organism: Deltaproteobacteria bacterium (assembly GCA_016875315.1). Lineage (GTDB taxonomy): Bacteria > Myxococcota_A > UBA796 > UBA796 > SXON01 > SXON01. The sequence continues at coordinate 67 of VGRQ01000211.1, forward strand.
GACGACGACGAGGCCCCCTACGCCGGGCGGGTGGCGACGATCCTCCGCGCGCGGCACGAGGTGGTGAAGGTGGCGCCCGACGAGATGGAGGCGGCGTTGCCTCTCATCGTCCACGCCGCCGACGGGCCGGTGACCGACCCGGCCGCCATCCCGCAGTACCTGCTCGGCCGATCCGCTCGCGCCACCGTCGACGTGATCCTCTGCGGCGACGGCGGCGACGAGATCTTCGGCGGTCGCATGGTGGGGGTGCTGGCGGGGCAACTGCGGGTGTCAACCTGGCTGCGCCGGCTCCCGGGCCCGGGACGCAAGCTCGCGGCCTCGCTCCTCGGCGAGGCCCGCCCCGAGATCGAGGACGACAACTCCCCCTTCGGCCTGGCCCGGCTGGTGGGCGGCGTGATGGCCTTCGACGCCACCGCCCGGGGCCAGCTCATGCGCGACCCCGGCTGGGTGCGGCCGGGCATCCGTCGCACCGCGCTCGAACCCTTCTACCGCGAGGTGGTGAGCGACCCGATCAACGAGATCCTCCACGCCTACTTCCGGGGTCGAATGCCGGAAGATGCGCTCGCTCGCACCGGCGCCGTGGCGCAGCTCGCCGACCTCGGCCTGCGCGCCCCCCTGCTCGATCGCGACCTCGTGGCCTGGCTGGCGAGCATCCCGGGCCCCTGGAAGGTTCGCGACCGCCTCGGGCAACCGATCACCAAGTGGCCGCTCCGCGCCTTGCTGAAGCCGGTGCTGGGTCGTCCGCTGGTGTCGCGACCCAAGCGCGTACTACCCGGCCCCTGGCGGCGCTGGTTCCTGGGCCCGCTCGAGCCCTTCCTCCGGGCGCGCGTGGCGCAGCTGAAGGAAGACCCCCTGAAGTTGTTCATGCCCGGGGCGATCGACCATCTCGCGGCCCAGGTGAGCGAGGCCGGCGTGGCCGAGCGGCTGTGGACGCTCATCTTCCTCGACGCGTGGTGTCGCGACGTTGGGGCCAGCTAGCTCGCGCGGCGCGATACCCTCTGGGGGTGTACGCGACCCTGCTGCTCCTGTCCTGCTCGCCTGGCACGGTGAAAGACACGGCCGCGGCCGACACCGCCGCGGCCGACACCGGGGCGACCGGGGACAGCGACAGCGACAGCGACAGCGACAGCGACAGCGACAGCGACAGCGACAGCGACAGCGACAGCGACTCGGGCGGTGACAGCGCCATCGACACGAGCACCGACACCGCCCCCGACCCGTACCTGGCCGACGACGACGGCGACGGGTTTTCCGAGGACGACGGCGACTGCGACGACACCGACGCCGCGCGGAGCCCCGGCGCCACGGAGACCTGCGACGGCACCGACGAGGACTGCGACGGCGTGATCGACAACCCGGCCGCGCTGCTCGGCAGCGACCCCGCCTGCCCCGGGCGTAGTTGCCTCGGCATCCAGGATGCCCGCTCGGCGGCAGCCGACGGCAACTACTGGATCGACCTCGCCGGCGTGCCCACCGAGGTGGTGTGCGACATGACGCGCGACACCGGCGGCTGGACGCTGGTGGCCAACTTCGTATGGCCGGGCAACACCGGCGGCGTGGCAGGTTGGACATCCGGCGCCGCCGTGGGCACCACCACCACCGACCGCGCCCAGTCCTTCAAGCTCGACGACGCCGACATCAACGCGCTCGTGACCGTGCGCTACCGGGCACGCGGCACCGCCAGCTACTGCACCCTCGAAGACCGCACGACGGGCGCCTGCTCGGTAGACACCACGCTCTACTGGGCGAGCTCGTGCGTGTACCAGTCCGGGAGCACCTCATCCGGTGACTGCACCGCCGCCTTCCAGACCTACGACCTCGACGGCTGGACCGAGCTGTCGAACCCGTGCAGCTGGCACTACGGGCTCACCTCGGCGGATTGCGGCGTGACCAGCGAGTTCGGCACCAGCCACGACGGCGAGCACGTGTTCGCCGGCATCGTGGGCACCTACATCCACGGCTACGACGGCCGGGAGAACGAAGACCCGAGCGTGGAAGTGTGGGTGCGCTGACCGGCGGCGAGGTGATCGCGGCGTGCATCACCGCGTGGGGACACGCGGCGGTGGCGGTGGTGCGTGCCAGCGGTCGCGAGGTGCGGGCGGCCGTGGAGCCGGTGACCGGTCCCCTGCCGCCCCCGCGGCACGCGCGCCATGTACGCCTGCGTGACGACGATGGTGTTTTCGATGACGGGCTCGTCACCTACTTCCCCGGGCCCCGCAGCTACACCGGCGAAGACGTGGTCGAGATCTCCTGCCACGGCAACCCGCTGATCGTGGAGCGCCTGCTCCGCGCCCTCCGCGCCCGTCCCGCCCACCCGGGGGAGTTCACCCGGCGCGCCTTCCTCAACGGCCGGCTCGACCTCACCCGCGCCGAGGCGGTGATGGCCACCATCGCCGCCACCTCGCGACGGGGCCTCGACCTCGCTCGGGCCGGCCTCGATGGCGCCGTGGCGAGAGAAGTCGAGTCGCTGCGCGACGCGCTCGTCGACGTGGCCGCCGAGCTGGAGGCGATCCTCGACTACCCGGGGGAGGACTTGCTCTTCGACGACGACGCGGGCCTGCGCGCGCGGATGCTTGCCGTGGCCGATCGCGCCGGGGGGCTGGCCGCGTCGCAGCGGGCCGGGCGCGTGGCGGTGGAGGGTGCCCGCGTGGTGCTGGCGGGGCCGGTCAACGCGGGCAAGTCGTCGTTGTTCAACGCCCTGCTCGGCCGCGAGCGGGCGATCGTGTCACCCGAGCCGGGAACGACGCGCGACGTGGTGGAGGCCACGCTCCAGCTCGAGGGCGCGCGGCTGGTGCTGGTAGACACCGCCGGAGAGCGAGACAGTAGCGGCGAGATCGAGGCGCGTGGCATCGCCATGGGCCGCGCCGAGCAGCAGGCCGCCGACCTGGTGATCCGATGCGTGCCGCCGGGCGCCCACGCCGCGGCCGGCGACGAGCTCCTGGTCTACACCTTCGGCGATCTCGCCCCGCGCGAGGGGCTCTCGGTGTCGAGCCGCACCGGCGAGGGCCTCGACGCGCTCCGCGCCGCGATCCTGTCGCGACTGGGCGTCGACGATCTCGGCGCGGGCGCGGTGATTCACAGCGCGCGGCAGGCGGAGTGCCTCGCGCGCGTCGCGACCCACGCGCGCGAGGCCGCCATCGCGCTCTCCGACGCGGGACCGGCCGCCGCCGTGGAGCGGCTCTACGCCGCAGTGGAGGCGCTGGATGACACCGTGGGCGGCGCCCGGGAAGACGTGCTCGACCGGTTGTTCAGCAGGTTTTGCGTGGGGAAGTAGCGCCCGGGGTGGAACGCGCCCCGGGCGGAGCCGGCCGCGCGCGATAGCCGCTGCCGATGCGCTCCTTGTTCGTGATGGACTGGATCGACTCGCTCGACCTGTCCGGCGACTCCACGTTCATGCTCATGCAGGGCAGCACCCGGCGCGGCTGGGAAACGTGGTGGTGCCACCCGCAGGAGATGTGGGGCGAGGCCGGGCAGGCGCGGGCGCGCATGCAGCCGGTGCGCGCCACGCCGGCGGGTTTCGAGAAGGGCGAGTGGGCCGAGCGCCCGCTCGGCGACTTCGATGTCGTGTGGATGCGGAAAGACCCGCCCTTCGACATGACCTACATCTTCAGCACCTACCTGCTCGATCTCGTCCCCCGGCGCACGCTGGTGCTCAACGCCCCGGCGGGGCTGCGGTCTCGCAACGAGAAGCTTTTTGCCGCCGCCTTCGCCGACCTGACCCCCCCAACGCTCATTAGTCGCGACATCAGGAGGATCATGGACTTCGCGGCGGGCCTGCCCGACCGCGTGGTGCTCAAGCCCTGGGACGGCAACGGCGGCCGGGGTGTCCTGGTCAGTCGCATGGGCGATCCCAACCTGCGCTCGATGATCGAGGTGCTGAGCAACGAGGGGCGGAGCTACATCCTCGCGCAGCAGCACCTCCCCGAGATCGCCGAGGGCGACAAGCGCATCATCCTCGTCGACGGCGAGCCGCGGGGCGCGGTGCTGCGGGTGCCCGGCACCGCCGACCATCGCGGCAACCTCCACGTGGGCGCCACCGCGCACGCCACCGCGCTCACCGCGCGGGAAGAGGAGATCTGCGCGCGCATCGGCCCCACCCTGCGCGCCGAGGGCCTCGTATTCGTGGGCATCGACGTGATCGGCGGCTGGCTCACCGAGATCAACGTCACCTCGCCCACGGGCATCCAGCAGGTGAACCGCTTCGACGGCGTGCACCTCGAAGACCTCATCCTCGACGCCGCCGCGCGTCGCTTCGCGGAGATTGCTTGATTCTCGCCTTCATCCTCTCGCAGGCCCTCGCCCAAGACGACGACGATCTCGACGAGAACACCGTCACCGGCAAGACCACGGAAACGAGCACCGCCCCGGTCGAGGAGCCCGAGGTGCCTGCCGAGGTGGATCCCGCCGAGGCCAACCGGCCCTACCCGCCCCTGTCCTACAAGGCCGCCGAGGTGCTGCGTATCGACGTGGCCTTCGCCGACCGTTGTCGCAACGCGATCGAGCTTATCTATCGTCGCGACTACAAGGCAGCGAAGAAGGAACTCGACTCGCTCACGACGGAGTACCCCACCACCGGCATCGGCCCCTCCGGCGTGGCGGTGATCTACCAGGCCTTGATGTTCGAGAACTACGACTTCCGCTACGAGAAGCAGTACCGGGTGGCCCAGGAGGGCGCCATCCGGCAGATCCAGGTGGGCCTGCAGTCCCCCGGGAACGAGTCGATCGAGTACTTCTTGCTGGCCGGCATGAAGGGCATCGAGGGCATCCACCTGATGCGCAAGGGCGAGTTCGTCAGCGCCATCGGCAACGGTCTCGACGCGGTGAAATCGCTCTCCGAGAGCGTGAAGGCGGCGCCGAGCTTCATCGACCCGAAGCTGGGCGACGGCATGTACATGTACTGGCGCACCGTCGTGGCGCGCGCCTCGCCGCTCATCCCCGACGGCGCCGACGAGCGCGCCGCGGGTAAGGAGCTCATGAAGAACGTCGAGAAAGAAGGCGTGTTGTTGTCGCCCGCCGCCACCCTCGCGCTTTCCTACTCCTACATCGAGGAGCGCGACCTGCGAAACGCCCTGGCGCGCACGATGTACGGCCGCACGAAGTACCCCAACAACGTGATCAACAACATGACCGCCGGCCGCGTGCTCACCAGCATGCGCCGCTACGACGACGCCCTGCGCATGTACAAGGACGTGCTCGCCTACGCGCCCGACAACCAGCGCTCGCACTACCACATGGGGGTGGTATACGCGCGCATGTCCCGCTTCGCGGAGGCCGAGAAGGCCTTCCAGACCTACATCGGCTTCAAGGACGTGCTCCCCGAGTACCGGGGACAGGCCTACTACCGCCTCGGCCTGCTCTACGCGCGACAGGACAAGACGACCGAGGCCAAGTCGGCCTACGAGGCGGCGGTGAAGGCGTCGAGACACGAGGCCGCCGGCCGCGCGCTGGAGAAGCTGTGATCTGGTTGTTCGCCTGCACGCCCGAGCCAGAGAGCCCCTACAAGCTGCAGGAGCTGGGGAGCGTGGTGGAGTTTTCCCTGGTCGACCAGGAGGGCGCCACCGTCACCCGCGACACCCTGCTGGGTAAGCCCTTCATCGGCGACTTCATGTTCACGAAGTGCCCCGACATCTGTCCCATGCTCAGCACGCGCATGGCGACGGTGGGCACGCGCTACGGCGACAAGCTCCAGCTCGTCAGCTTCTCCGTCGACCCGGCCAACGACACCCCGCCGGTGCTTCGCAGCTACGGCGAGCGCTTCGGCGCCAGCTACCCCCAGTGGCGGTTCCTCACCGGCGACACCGCCGCGATGCGCGCCGTGGTGGTGGGCGGCTTCAAGCTGCTCATGGAGAAGTCGCCCGCGACCGCCGAGGCCCCGGAGACGGTGCTCCACGGCTCGCGCTTCGTGCTCGTCGACAAGGCGGGGACCATCCGCGCCTACCCCGACCCCGACGTGCAGGGGGAGATCGAGGGCTACGTCGACATCTTGCTCGCTACCGGGGGATGACCAGCTCCATCCCGAGCGACAACTTCGTCCCGTCGGGACCGGTCTGCGGGTTGGCCTCGGCGATGCGCTTCCACTCGCTCTTGTCGCCGTAGTAGCGGGCGGCGAGCTTGTAGAGGGTCTCGTTCTTCCTGACGACGTGAGTGCGCGGGCCGCTTGCCACCTGCAGCGCGTCGGGCGGGGGCACCAGCTCCTCGGGGACGCCCACCTTCACCGGGGCGAGGTCTTCCGGGGCCGCGGGCTCGATGACGATGTCGGGGAGGGAACCCTCCACGATCGGGGGCGCGGCGTCGATGATGACCGGCGCCGGCGGGGCGTCGTCACCGCCGAGCACGAGGAGCAGCCCGATCACCACCGTGCCGAACACGCCGGAGGCGAGCGCGGCGAGCTTCCACGAGCGCTCCCGCTCGCGGGTTTCCGACACCTCAGTCTCGAGGCGTACCGCCTCGGAGCGAAGCGTCTTGGCCTCCTGTCGCAAGGCGCGCATCTCGCCGAGCTCGCGGGCGGCGACGCGGGCGCGGTGCTCCTCCTCGCGGCTGCGCTCGGCGCGGATGGCGGTCTCGAAGGCATCGCGGAGACCGGCGGGAGCGAGGGCCCCTGCGGCGGTGGCCGCGTCGAGTCGCGACAGGGCATCGCTCCAACGCCCCTGCGCGGCGTGTACCCGCGCGAGCAAGAGGAGCGCGTCGCCGTCGTCGGGATCGAGGCAGGCGAGCATCTGCAGGTGCTGCTGGGCGGGGCCGAGGTGCCCGTCACGCGCCAGGGCGAGGGCCTCGTTGTACAGCGTGCTCGGCACGTGGATGCCGGCCTTCTGGCAGGCGGCGCCGATGCGGGCGGGCGCGTCGCCGGTCACCGGCCCAGGGCCGGGGCGCGTGGGTTCGTCGAACAGGCCGAGGTCGAGAGCGAGGTTGTCGGACATGGATCACCGGGGAGGTGGGTGCGACGGGAATCGCACGGGGGGACATCGATCGTAGCGCAGGAGTATTGACATGTCCAGAGTACGGCTCGATTAGACTGGCGCCGATGACCTACTTGCCCTGGATCCTCCACCTCCTGTTCTGGTTTCCCTTCGTGGTCCGGGGACAGATCGACCGCGCCACCGGCAAGGCGCAGGCGGGGCCGGCGGCCCACCGGGCGTCGGCACCCAGCCTTGTCGTGTGGCTCCACGGGGCGGCGCTCTTCCCCACCTACTTCGGCATGGGCGCGGGCAGCTTCGGCGGCTGGACCCTCGACCTGCCCCTCCTCCTTAGGCTGCTCGGCGTGCCCCTGTTCCTCGGCGCCACGGCGCTGGTCATCCGCACGCTGCTGGTGTTTCGATCGTGGCGCCTGCGCGCCGAGTTGACCGCCGAGCACGAGCTCTGTACCGACGGTCCCTTCGCGCGGATCCGTCACCCCATCTACACCGCGATGGTGCTGCTCACCGTGGGCACCGCCGTGATGGTCCCCAACCCGCTCACCCTGCTCGGCGCGCTGTTGAACTTCGCGGCCGGCGACTACCGGGCGCGGCAGGAGGAGAAGCTCCTCGTCGGCGCCTTCGGGCAGCGATACCTCGACTACATGGGCAAGACACGGCGCTTCGTGCCCGGGGTGTACTGATGTGGTGGCTCGGGTGCGTGCAGTCGCCGCCCGAGTCATCCCCCGTCGCGACCGACAGCGCGCCGGTCGCCGACAGCGCCGAGGAAGCGCCTGGTCCCGACGCGGAAGAGTGGGAACTCTACAGCGACGAGGCGGTTCACCGCTTCGACATCACGCTGTCCGACGACGCAATCAACCAGCTCGCCGCCTATCCCGACCTCTACGTCGAGGGCGATTTCACTTACGACGGCGAAACCTACTCGCGCGTGGGCGTCCGGCTCAAGGGGAGCGCATCCTGGCAGCCCATCGACCAGAAGCCCGCTTTCCGCATCGACTTCGACCAGTTCGTGGAGGGGCAGAGCTTCCGGGGCCACGAGCGCATCGGCCTGCACAACAACGTGTGGGACGCCTCCGCAATGGCCGAGACGCTCGCCTACTGGACGTGGCGACAGGCCGACAACCCCGCGCCGCGCACCGGCTACGCCGACGTGTACGTCAACGGCGAGCTGCGCGGGCTCTACACGCTGGTGCAGCCGATGGACGGCCAGTTCGTCGACGAGTGGTGGGACGGCCCCCACGGCG
>VGRQ01000212.1 GCA_016875315.1 Deltaproteobacteria bacterium
CCCCGAGCTCGATCCCGACAACCCCGCCAACCACCGGTCCTCCGCCGGCTGGACGGCGATCGGCGCCGACGTGTACGCGCCGATCACCGCCACCCCGGCCGTGGCCGACCTCGACGGCGACGGCGCCCTGGAGGTGGTGGTGGCCACCTTCCGCGGCATGGTCCACGTGTTCAGCAGCGACGGCTCGGTGTGGCCCGGCTTCCCGGTGGCGAGCGAGCCCGTCACCTACACCGACGAAGACGACAGCCTCGCCGACAGCTTCTTCTCCTCCCCCGCCCTGGGCGACATCGACGGCGACGGCGCGCTGGAGATCGTGCTCGGCGCCGGCGACCAGCAGCTCTATGCCTGGGAGATCGACGGCAGCTACACCCCCGGCTTCCCCGTGCGCCTGGCCTGGCCCGACGAGGTGCTCGACCGGCGGCGCATCGTGGCCTCGCCCGCGATCGGCGACATCGACGGCGACGGTCGCGACGACATCGTGATCGGCACCAACGAGACGGTCACCGAGGAACACGCCGCCCTCTACGCGGTCGACGGCAGGGGACAGGTGATGCCGGGCTGGCCGATTCGGCTGTATGGACTGTTTGTCGACGTGCTCCCCATGGTGGGCCAGGGCGTGCCCAACTCGGCCGCGCTGGTCGACCTCGATGGCGACGGTGTCGTCGAGGTGGTGACGCACGGCCTCGCGGGCGACGTGGAGATCGTGCATGGCGACGGCACCGATTTCTTCAAGACCAAGTCGGCGCTCTCGGTGTACGGCGCGGGCAGCAACGTCTCCGACACCACGATCTTCCCGCTCATCAACAGCCCGAGCATCGGCGACCTCGACGGCGACGGCGTGCCCGACATCGTCAACGGCGCGGCCGGCTTCGACTACGCCCGCGGCACCGAGGAGGACGGCGTCCGGCACGACTTCGACCACGCCCTCGGCGGCTGGAGCGGGGTGACCGGCGACTTCTTGCCGGGCTTCCCGCGCATGGTGGAAGACCTGCAGTTCTTCGCCAACCCCGCCGTGGTCGACATCGACGGCGACCGCCGCATGGAGGCGATCACCGGCTCGGGCGGCTTCATCGTGCACGCCTGGAACGCCGACGGCGAGCAGCCCGTGGGCTGGCCCAAGCTCACCGGGCAGTGGGTGATCGCCTCGCCGGCCGTGGGCGACATCGACGGCGACGGCACCATCGAGGTCGTCGTCGGCACCCGCGAGGGCTACCTCTTCGCGTGGCACACCGGCACCGAGGCCGGCGCCGACGCCGGCTGGGTGCGCTTCGGCCACGACAATCGCAACACCCACAACTACGAGGTGCCGCTCGACGGGTGGAACACCTGGATGGACGACCCGGACGCCGGCATCGACGACGAGTGCGGATGCAGCGCGGGGGTGAGCACGCCGGGGGGCGTGGCCATCCTCGGTCTCCTGCTTGCCAGGCGGCGCCCTACGGCGGCGTGACCACGCTCAGCTTGTTGAACCCCGCGGCCTCGAGCTGGGGCTTGATCTTCGCCACGTCGCCCACCAGCACGATCACCGCCCGGCTGGGGTCGTAGGGCGCCATGGTGGGCGTGACCGCGTCGAGGCTCACGCTGCCCACCGCGCCGAGGTCGGCGGCGAGGCTGTCGGGCGCCCGGCCCACCTCGTGGAGGTTGGCGAAGGCCATCGTGGTGCCGGAGACGGTCTCCATCGTCTCGACGATGTCTTGCCGGAAGGCCCCCTGGGCCTTGCCCAGCTCCTCGGCGCTGATGCCCTTGCGGATGCCCTCGAGCTCGCCGACGAGATCCACGAGCGCGGCGCCGGTGACGTCGGCACGGATGCGGGTGCGCACCAGGAGCGTGCCCCCGTGCAGGGCCTCGGCAAGCGCGGCCCGGACGCCGTAGGTGTACCCCCGCTTCTCGCGGAGGAGCGAGTTGAGCCGGGAGGTGAAGGTGCCCCCGAGGGCGATGGTGCCCACGCGGGTGGGCGCGGCGGCGGCGTGGCCAGCGGGAAGCCCAGGGAAAGCGAGGTAGAAGCCCGTCTGGCTGCTGCCCGGGGCGTCGACCAGGTAGATGGGCTCCTTGTCGTGTACCGGGGCCGGGGGCACCACCACCGCCGGGCGCCTCCCGGCCTTCCAGGGCGCGCCGAAGCGGGCCTCGAGCGCGGACTGCACCTTCGCCGGGTCGACCGCGCCCACCACGGTGAAACGCGCCCCGGCCGGATGCCAGGATGCCTTGTGCCACTTCTTGATGTCGCCGCGCCCGGCGCGTTTCAAACCGCCCAGGGTGCCGTCGCTGGGGCGGCCGTAGGGATGATCGGCGCCCCAGTAGAGCCACTGCGCCGTCCGGTTGGCCACGTAGGCGGGCTCGTCCATCGACGACTGGAGGCCGGCCAGGAGCAGCTCCTTGGCCTTCTTCACCTCGCCGCCGGCGAACTTCGGGCGCATGACCATGTCGGCAAGGAGGTCGAGACCGGCCTCCATCTGGTCGGTGGTGCCGGACAACACCGCGTAGGCGCCGTCGGCGCCGGTGCCCGCGGACAGCGACAGCCCGCGTCGCTCCACCTCGCTGGCGAACGCTGCCGCGTCGCGGCTGCCCGCGCCGCGCTGCATACACTCCACCGCGAGCGCGCTGGTGCCTTCTTTCCCGGCGGGGTCGAGGGCGGATCCCCCCGGGACGGTGAGCGCCACGGTGAACAGCGGCAGGGCGTCGTTGACCACCGTCCACGTGCTCACGCCGTTGCTGAGCTGGGACACCGCGGGCGCGGGCGGCACGAAGGCGCGGGCCTCGCCCACCACGGGGCGATCGGCCAGGGGGTCGGGCGGCGGCGGCGCCACCACCACCGGGGCCGGCTCGGGGGCCTTCTTCGACTTGGCGAGGGCAGGGCCGGCCGCGAGGGCGGCGAGCACCAGGACGAGGGCGCGCATCAGTTGGCCTCCGCGGCGGCGGGCTCGGGGTTCACCACGATCTTCGTGGCCAGCTCGGGCTTGAGATACTGCGACACCGCTGCCGACAGCGCCTCGGGGCGGGCCTCGCTGAAGCGAGCGATGTCCTTGGCGAGCCAGTCGGGCGTGCCGGTGTAGGCCCAGTAACGATTCAGCGTCTCGGCGCGGTTCTGCAGGGGCTCCAGCTCCTCGTAGCGCGCCACCTTGCGCTGGTTGCGCAGGCGCTCCATCTCCTCCGCCGTGGGCGGCGAGTTGGCCAGGAGCGCCAGCTCCTCGCGCACGGCGAGGTCGAGCTGGTCGACCGTCACCCCGTCCATCGGCAAGGCCGAGAGGTAGAACACGCCGCCGTACTCCACGCCGTACTGGTACACGCTCACGTCTTGCGCCATCCCCGAGTCGACCAGGCGACGGTAGAGCCGCGAGGACTCGCCGCCGGCGAGCAGGTCGGCCACCAGCTCCATCTCGGCGTCGCCCGGCTGGAACTTGGCTGGCGAGTGCCAGAAGAGGTTGAGCTGGGGGTACTCCACCTGGTCGGTGATGGTGACCAGGGCCTTCTGCGGCTTGCCCGGGCGCTCGCCGTTCCAGCGGGCGGGCAGCTCCTTGCGCTCGAGCACCGAGAAGTACTTCTCGATCACCGGCTTCACGGCGGCGGGGTCGAAGTCGCCGGCCACCACCAGCGAGGCATTGTTGGGCACGTACCAGCTCTGGAAGAAACCCGTCACGTCGCTCACCGTGGCGGCGCTGAGGTCTTCGTGGCTACCGATCACGCTGTGCGCGTAGGGGTGTCCCTCGGGGAAGAGCGCGGTGGTCATCTCGATCTCCACCATCCCGTAGGGACGGTCCTCGTTCGACTGCCGCCGCTCGTTCTTCACCACGTCGCGCTGGAGATCGAGCTTCTCCTGCGTCATCGCGTCGTCCAGAGCCTGCATCCGGTCGGCTTCCATCCACAGGAAGGTGTCGAGCAGACCGGACGGGCCCACCTCGTAGTAGTTGGTGGCGTCTTCCATCGTCCAGGCGTTGTTCCAGCCGCCGTGGGCCTCCATCGACTGGTCGAAGCCCGAGCCGGGGAGGCGGTTGGTGCCCATGAACATCAGGTGCTCGAAGAGGTGCGCGAAGCCGCTCCGCCCCTTCGCCTCGTCCTTGCTGCCCACGCGGTACCAGATATCGACGCACACCTGGGGCAGGCGATGGTCTTCCATGAGGATGACCTGCAAGCCGTTGGGCAGCTCGTAGCGCTCGTAGGGGATGGAGGGGCCGTCGGCGGCCAGCGCGGCCGAGATCAGGATCACGAGTGACCTCCATTCGACTCGAGCCAGCGCTCGCACTCGATGGCGGCGGCGCAGCCGGTGCCGGCGGCGGTGACCGCCTGGCGGTAATAGTGGTCGGCCGCGTCGCCGCAGGCAAACACGCCCTCGATATTGGTGGCGGTGCGGCCTGGCTGCGGCACGAGGTAGCCGTTGTCGTCGTGATCGATCCAGTCGATGAAGGCCCGGGTGTTGGGCTGGTGGCCGATGCCGAGGAACATGCCGCCAATGGGCTTGACGTAGGTTTCTCCCGTCTGGCTGTTGTGCAGCCGCACCGCGTCGACCGTCTTCTCGCCCAGCACCTCCACCACCTCGGTGTGCCAGAGGAACTCCATCTTGGGGTTGGCGAAGGCGCGGTCTTGCATCGCCTTGCTGGCGCGGAGCTTGTCGCGCCGGTGGACGAGGTACACCCTGGTGGCGAAGCGGGTGAGGAAGGTGGCCTCCTCGATGGCGGTGTCGCCCCCCCCCACCACGATGAGCTCCTTGCCCCGGTAGAAGAAGCCGTCGCACGTGGCGCAGGCGCTGACACCGTAGCCGCGCAGGCGGGTCTCGCTCTCGAGGCCCAGGTACTTCGCGTCGGCGCCGGTGGCGATGATGAGCGCGTCGCAGGTGTAGGTGTTGCCATTGGCGGTGCGCAGCGTGAACGGGCGCTGGTTCAGGTCGCAGGAGGCCACCTCGTCGAGCTCGAAGCGCGTGCCGAAGCGCTCCACCTGGGCCCGCATGCGGTCCATCAGCTCGGGGCCCATGATGCCCTCGGGGAAACCGGGGTAGTTCTCGACGTCGGTGGTGATGGTGAGCTGGCCGCCGGGGCGGATGCCGTCGAACACCAGGGGCTTGAGGTTGGCACGCGCGGTGTAGAGCGCGGCGGTGAGGCCGGCAGGGCCGGAACCACAGATGATGACGGTCTCGTGGGGCACGGGCATCTCGGGAAAGGCCGGCGGCTTATCGCGCCGGATAGCGGGCGGCGTGGCCGATCTGCGCACATTCCTGCTCGCCGAGGCCGGTGCGCTCGGGTTCGCCGAAGCGCGCGTTGCGAGCGTCGATCCCGCGCTCGACATGCAGCACTTCGACGCCTTCCTCGCCCGAGGCGCCGAGGGCGAGATGGGGTGGCTGCGCACCGGTCGCGACGCCCGCGCGCAGCTCCGCTCGCTCTTGCCCGGCGCCCAGTCAGTGCTGGTGCTGGCCTTCGACTTTGGCGGGCTGGCGCCCGACCCCGGAGGCCTCACCGGTCGCGTGGCCTCGTACGCCTGGGGGCGCGACTACCACAACGTCGTGCTCAAGCGGCTCCGGAAGTTGCAGTCGCGACTCAACATGGCGTTTCCCGGCATCGGCAGCTACGCCTCGCTCGACAGCCGGCCGGTGTACGAGCGCGCCTGGGCGGCCCGCGCCGGCCTCGGCTTCGTGGGCAAGAACCACTGCCAGGTGATCCCGAGCCGGGGCGCCACGTTTTTCCTTGCGACCCTCGCCGTGGACCGCGAGATGGCGCCCGACGCGCCGCTCGGCGACCACTGCGGTCGCTGCTCGCGATGCGTGGAAGCCTGTCCCACGGCGGCACTCGTGGCCGGCGCGGGCATCGAGGCCACGCGCTGCATCTCGTACCTGACGATCGAGGCCGACGCGCCGGTTCCCCTCCCCTTGCGCCCACTGCTCGGCCGCTGGGTGTTCGGTTGCGACGACTGCACGGACAGCTGTCCCCACGAGCACGCGCCGACCGTCGACCCGGCGCTGGCACCGCGCGACGCCTGGCTGGACTTGCCCGCGATCCTCGCCATGGACGACGCCCAGCTCGTGGCTCGCTTCGAGGGCTCCCCGATCCGCCGCGCGGCCGGACCCCGCTTACGACGCAACGCCGCGCTGGTGCTCGGCAACATCGGCGACACGGGGGCCGTGCCCGCCCTCGAGAGGGCCACGGCCGACCCCTCGCCGGTGGTGGCCGAGGCCGCCCGCTGGTCGCTCGGGCGCTTGACCGAACCCGGACCGGGCCGGTAGCCGGTCGCCCGGGACGGCAGCCTCAGGTCGTCAGCGGCGCGTCGGCAGCCGAGGACGAGCGGGGACGCGCCACGAATAACCTGCCCGTCACCAGCCGATAGCCTAGACCCTGCAACCTACAGCCTGTCAAGCCTCCGCCGCCACCCCTCGCCTCTCCGCGATGTGGGTGAGCACGGCGCTCTCCACCATCACCGCGCGCCTCACGGCGCTGTTCTCGGCGATGTAGGCCTGCCGTTCGGCGGCCTCGCGCAAGACCAGCGGCGCCAGCGCCTGGGGCACGCGCTCGGGTTCCATGCTGGAGAGGGCCTTCTGCAGCTTGTGGGCGTCGCCACCCACCATCGCGAGCACGGGCGCCACCAGCCCCACGACACGGCGACCGATCAGGGCGGTCCGCGCGTCGTCGTCGTCGGTGTCGTCGAGGAAATCCGCCACGAAGCGGCGGTAGGGCGTTTCCGCGGGCAGCTCGTGCCGCAGGCGAGCGCGGCCGATGGGCTGCACGAGGATGTTGTAGCGGCCGTCGGGCAAGAGGTGGTGCAGGGCGATGCGCCCCACTGCCACGTAGGGCAAGAGCTCGGGCCGCCCGAGGTGCCCCTCCTCCTGGCCCTCGGCGATCTGCGGCACGCAGAGGATGCCGTCGCCCTCGAGCGCGTCGGCCACCAGCTGCCGGTAGCGCGGTTCGAAGACGTGCAGCGGGAGTGGTGCGCCCGGCATCAACACCGTGCCGGGCAGAGGGAATACCCGGAGGGTCTCGCAGGTACGGGCGATCTCGGTACGGTCCATTCGAATCAGGCTCTTCGCTGGCGAGACGGTAGGCACCGAGCCGCGCGCCGTCCAACGCGGCGCGGGGATAGCTGACAACTCGTGATCGTCCGCATCCAGTCCGACGGCGAGGAGCGCGCCGTGGCGCTCGATGAGCTGGAAACGCTGATCCGCGACGGGAAGGTTGGACCGGAAACACCGGTGGAACGCGGGGGCCAGTGGATCCCGGCGCGAGAATGGCCCGGCTTCGCCGAGCTGCGTCGCGACACGGCATCGATGGTGCGCGCGCTGTGGACGCGGCCGGCCGTGCCCTGGGTGACGGCCCTGGTCGCGGGCATCGCAATCCGCGTTCACTACGCGAGCTTCGCCACCGGCGGCACGCTCCACGCGGCACTCGCGAGGGAAACGCCGGCCATCCTCGAGCGCGGCGAGGGCTGGCGCGTGGTGGGCTACGGCCTGCTCCACGCCGGCCTGCCCCACCTCCTGTCGAACATGACCGCGATCGTCGTGGCCGGCGTGGCCTTCGAGCGCATCATGGGCCACGCGGCGCTCGCCCAGGTGATCCTGCTCAGCGTGGCCACGGGCGGCCTCGCCTCGGCCTACAGCCTCCCGGGCATGCCGAGCGTAGGCATGAGCGCCGGCGACTTCGGCCTGCTCGGTGCCTGCGCCGCCCTGGGCGTGCGCTATGGGGGCCTGCTGCCTCGCGCTGCGCTCGGCATCTTCGGCGCCACCACGGCGGGCTTCACGCTCTGGGCCTTCGTCAACGGGCTCACGGCAGAGGGCGTCGACAACACCGCCCACGCAGTGGGCCTCGTCACCGGCGTGGTGACCGGCGCCTTCTACCGTCCGAACATCGAACCCTGGCGACGTGGCAACCGCTGGGTCCACGCCGGCGTGCTCCTGGCCGTGGGGGCGATGGTGCTCGCACCGGTGGCAGCCGGTCCCTCGATGGTGCCCATGGCGACCTACGAGGCCGACGGCGCGAGCCTGTCGCGACCGTCTTACTGGCAGGTGCAGGTGTCGCGCTCGGGCATGCGCGGCTACGGGCCCTTCGACCGCAGCGCCGCAATCGCGGCGAACACACGGGAGCACGAGCATCCACCCACCATCGACGAGGTCGTGGAGTTGGAGCGCGCGCGGCTGGCGCGGCTCGACAAGGAGGCCAGGGCAACGCCCATCGACAGCGATCACGCCCTGGTGAACTACGTCGCCGACGGGGTGGCGCGCGAGCTGTGGTTACGCGTGGC
>VGRQ01000213.1 GCA_016875315.1 Deltaproteobacteria bacterium
AAATGCCGTATTCTCCTCGCTGCCAGCCGCAGCGCCACCCACTCGACCGGCCTCACCGCCGGCAGGCACCAGCCCAGTTGCTCGATCTCCCACCGCTCGGTGAAGGGGCCCGGCACCCGTGCGAGCCCGAGGTAGGCGGTGCCCACCTGGGGCCAGAACGGCTCCGTCCACGAGGTACACGCCGCCCAGGCAAACAGCCGGGGGTAGCCCGCAGCCACGTCGGCGAGGGCGGCGGCGTGGTCGTCGCCCCAGGCCTCCTCGGCGACCCTGCAACCGCGCGACGCCACCTCCACCAGCGCCGACCAGCACCCACCGGTCGGAAAGTACGCAGGCGACGTCGGCTCCTCGTCGGTCACCGTCGCAGGATGCCATGCCCGCGATGCAACGTCCACCGCCGCAAGCCGACGAGCGGCAGGAGCCACCAGGCCGCCGCCCCCTCGCACCCGCACCCGCTCCCGGCGCCCGGCGTCCGCGTGGCCGCCGCCGCCTCGTTGCCGTCGCTGTCGTTGTCGACCGACCCGGAGTCGCCGTCGCTCGCGACCACTCGGCTCCCCCCGAGCCGGATGGTCGAGTAATACTTCATGTCGTCCCAGCCGAGCTCGTCCGACCACTCGGGACCGGCCACCGCCTCGCCGAATCCGCTCCCGGTCGAGGCGTGACACCGCCAGCCGGCGCCGTAGCGCGCGCACAGGTCCGCCATCCCGTCGCCGGTGGCGTCGGCCAGGCGAATCGTGGAGTAATAACGCCAGTGGTCCCAGCTCCCGTCGTCGCTGAGCGCGGGGCCGTCCCAGCGCGTGCCGAGGGCGCCGTCGGCGTAGATCCAGCAGTAGGTGCCCGCGTCGGCCCGCGCGCAGAAGTCCTTGTCGCCGTCGCCGTCCACGTCGCCGAGCTGGAAGGTGGCGTAGTTGGAGTGGTCCCACCAGCCGTTGTCGTCGGCCACGTCAGCGAAGCTGAGCGCGGCCAGCCAGGCGGTGCCGTCCCAACGGTAACACTCGAAGCCGCCCTCGCCGCGCCCGCACAGCTCGGCGCGGCCGTCGCCGTCGAGATCGTCGAGCCGGATGGTGCTCCAGTACATCACCGCGTTCCAGCCCAGGTCGTTGGTCCAGGCTGGCCCGCCGATGGCGGCGGGAAAACCATCGCCGTCTGACAAGTAACAACTCATCCCGGCAGCGGCGCGGGCGCAGGCATCGGCCTTCTTGTCACCGTCGAGGTCGCCGAGGCGGATGGTGCCGTAGTAGTAGGGCTCGTCCCAGCCGGAGCTGTCCGACCAGGAGGGGCCGTCGATGCGGTCGCCGAAGCCGGTGCCGGTGGATGGCCAGCACCAGAGGCCGGCCGAGGCGCGGGCGCAGAGATCGTCGCGGCCATCGCCGGTGATGTCGGCGAGGCGCAGTGTAGAAAAGTAGCGGATGTCGCCCCAGCCCACCGCGTCGGAGAGCTCCGGTCCCTCGATGGCGGCGTCGAAACCCGACCCGTTGCTCCGGAAACACCGGACGCCCTCGGCGCCGCGGGCGCAGAAGTCAGCGAGGCCGTCGCCGTCGATGTCGCCGCTGCGGAGGGTACTGTAGGCAGACTCCTCGCCAAAGCCCGCGTCGTTCGACAGGTCCGGGAGGGTCCACGTGGCGCCCGAGCCGGTGACACAACGGAAGTCCTTCGACGATCGCGCGCAGACATCGCCGGTGCCGTCGCCGTCGACGTCGGTGGGACCGGGATCGAGGGCGTGGGCGCTGAGCAAGAGGTCGTCTTGCCACCAGTCGCAGCTCTGCGCCGGCTCGCTGCCCGAGACGATCAGCGCGAGGTGGTTGGCCACCACTCGCTCGCTGCCATCGCTCGGGTCGTTCACCACGCCGGACACGTCGGTCCAGAGCGTGCTGCTGCCGCCGCCGTCGAGGTTGAGCGCGGTGTAGGCGCCGAGCTCCACCATGGTGTCGGCGAGCCAGTCACAGGTAACGCCCTCGCTCGCGGAGCTGCGACCGTCGACCACCAGCATGTAGAGTGTTTGCCGGTCGCGACTGAGCCCCACGGCGGTGCGCGGGTTGAGGTCTTCACAGTGCGACGGCGAGTCGAGACCGGACTGGGCCACCCCGTCGACCACCAGCTGTGGCCGGCCGCCCACCGCCTGCTCCATCCACACCGCGAGCTCGTCCCAGTCTTCCGAGGGGGGCGAGATCCACGAGTGGTCGCGCCCACCGGCGATGAAGCCCTCGCTGGTGTTGTCGCTGCACCACTGTTCGCCCTGTCCCACGGCGAGCCCCGAGGTGCTGTAGTCGTCGTAGGAGAAGAAATCCCCGTTGATCGCGGCGGTGGCGCCCACGCTCTCGGCGAAGTCGCTCACCTGGTCGGCGCGCTCGCTGGACCTCGTGGCCCGGAGCGACACGCCGTCGCCGCAGAGATCGGCCTCGATGGCGAAGATGCGGAGCGGGTCGGAGGTGGTGCGGAGGAGCTGGCGCACGCCGGGCGCCACCTCCGTCCAGGTGTCGCCCGCGCGGGCGAGGCTCAGGAGAAGGACAACCACGACAGCACCCCCAGCGACAGGATCCAGCGGCCCACCTCGGCGCCGCGCGCCCAGCCGCGCCCGTGCAACAACCCCGCCTGCGTCACCTGCCCGCCGAGGATGAAAGCCGCCCCCAGCCAGGCGTAGGCCACGGGCACGCCGATGAGCACCGCGAACAACACCGCCGCCTGCACGAAGAAGGCCGCGAAAGCGTAACGTTGCACCGCCGGGGGCACGCGCGGGTCGAACCGCAGGCGCGGCTCGGGCTCGGGGACCACCACCGGCCCCCCGAGATAGGCGGGGCGCCACTCGGGCGGCGCGAACCAGGACCGGACGCGATCGATGCCGCGGCAGGCGAGCGACAGGCGCGCGAGCTTCGCGTAGGGCCGCAGGTTGGCCGCCAGCACGTCGAAGCTATCGAAGCCCTCGACGATCCCATACACCGGCTCGCCCTTCTCGGGCTCGAAGGTGCCAAACAGGCGATCCCAGGCGATGAACACGCCCGCGTGGTTCCGATCGATGTACTGGGGGTTGATCCCGTGGTGTACGCGGTGGTGCGAGGGGGTGTTGAACACCCACTCCAACGGGCCGAGGCGGCCCACCAGCCGGGTGTGGATCCAGAACTGGTAGAGCGTGTTCAGCGCCAGGCAGAGGGCGAACACGGTGGTGGGTACGCCGATCAGCGCCAGCGGCATGTAGAAGGGAATCGAGGTGAGCGGCGTGAAGATCGCCTGCCGCAGCGCCACCGCAAGGTTGTAGTCCTCGCTCTGGTGGTGCACCACGTGGGCGGCCCACATGACGTTCACGCGGTGGCTCGCCCGGTGCCACCAGTAGTAGCAGAAGTCGAGGGCCACGAAGGCGAAGAGCCAGGTGGCAAGACCGTCACCGAGCGAGAGCGGTACCAGTCGCGACACCGCATCGTATGCCGCCGCCATCACCACGTTGTTGAGCACGAGGCCCGTCACCTGCGACGAGAGCCCGCAGCCGAGGTCGCCCAGCGCGTCGGGCAGCCGGTAGACCGGCCGGGGACGCGCCCACAGGCCCTTGAGGGCCGACCAGCCCATCTCGCCGAGGATCGTCACCAGGAAGAACGGGATCGCCACCGCGATCGGGTTCAGCACTTGATCTCCGCCTCGATGGCATGGGCGAGCGCCAGGTTGTGCTCCACCAGCGAGGCGGGCAGCTCGTCCCAGTTCCACGGGTAGGCCTCGTCGCACCAGGGCCCGGGATCCACCTCGCGCGAGGAAAAGGGCGGGAAACGCTCGTTGGCGAGGCCGGGCACGTCGACCCAGTAGCCGCTGAAGACGAGCGCGGCGCTGGCCGGGTCGTAGAGCGCGGACTCCGGCAAGGGCTCGGACCGCAACAGGTCGAAGCGCAGGGGACGGAGCGTGTAGCTGGCGAAACGATCGCTCCGGAGCCCTGGCGGCAGGAGCACCTGGTGGGGTGCGAGCGACTCCTCGGCGGGCGGGTCGATGCCGAGCAGCGAGCACAGGGGCCCGAGCACGTGCCCCGCCAGCTCGGCGAGCACGCTGATGTGGTACATCCCCGGCGAAGGGTAGAGCGCGTGGCTGCCCTCGGCCACCGGGATCAGCGCGTGCCCCTTCACCGCCGCGATCTTCTCGTCCGGGTAGCTCATCCGGACGCGCCCCTCGCTCCAGAACTTCAGGCTATCGAAGAAGAGGATTCGCTGTCCCTCGAGGTGACCGGACACCACGAGGCACTCCGGCTCCCCCTCCCGCCCGATCACGAAGCTGAGGCTCTCGCGGTCGAAGACATGCGGCCCCACGCCGAGCAACTTCGCGATGCCCGTCTTGGGGTCGAAGGCGTAGAAGGTGTGGAAGTTGAGGAAGGCGCGGCCGGTCTGCTCCTCCTCCAGGTAGCTGTAGTACACGGTGCTGTTGTGACAGTCGCCGCGCACCTCGTCGAACACCTTCTCGGCGTCGAAGGCCGACTGGTCGAGCAGGTAGTCGGCGTGCCCGTTGTAGCGCAAGAACTCGCTGAGCTGGGCCAGCGGCACCTGCAACTCGCCGTGGACGGTCTTCACCTCGACCGTGTCGTCGCTCGCCTTCACCGCCGGGGCGCCGATGAGCGTGGCCAGCGACACCGGGAAGTACTCCTCCTTCGCGGAGAACAGCAACACCGGCGCCAGCTCGCGCGCGAGCGCGTCGACCTGTGCCGGCGTTCGTGAGAGGCGCGGCTGCGCGAAGATGTCTTGTTTCCAGATCACCCGGCCGCGCGATCGCAACTCCACCCGGTAGGCGCCGCTCGCCTCGCCGCGGAGGTCGACCTCGAAGTGCCCGACCGTCTCCCCCTCGGCCACGGTGCGGGCGCCGATGCTCACCTCGTAGCGGAGCAGGTTCGACCGGAATACCTCGGCGAAACCGCCGGGATCCTCGAGCAGCCAGGGCAGCTCCACCACGAGGCGGGGCCCCGCCTCCACCACGCGCAGGAAGCGGGGCAACTTCACGCCTAGGCCCCGGAGAACTGCACGCCCTCGAATACGAGCGTGGGACAGAGCGTGGACGAGTAGCGCCAGGGATCGTTGCCGAGCCCGGCGAGGCCCGCGAACAGGGTGATGAAGTTGCCGGTGACGTTCATCTCGCCGATGGGCCCCCCCACCTGGCCCTTCTCCACGAGGTGACCGCGCATGCCGAAGCTGAAGTCGCCGGTGTTGGCGTCGGCATTGCCGCCGAGCCAGGAGGTGACGAGCACGCCGTTGCCCACGGCGGCGATCCATCCGGCGAGGTCCTTGTCGCCGAGCGACACCACCCGGTTCGACGCGCTCCCGGTGGTGGGCGCCATCCCGCCCTTCTTGCCGTAGTAGGTGTCGACGTAGGCGTTCTTCAGGCTTCCCGCCTCGATGATCGGCAGGCGCGCCGCCGCGATGCCCTCGCCGTCGAAGGGGCGCGAGCCCAGCCCGCGGGCGAGCAAGGGGTCGTCGACGATGCTGAGCTTGTCGCTGAGCACCTTCTGTCCCAGCTTGCCCGCCCAGAAACTACGCCCCTGCTGGAGCGCGTTGCCGGTGGCCGGCCCGAGCAGGCGCCCGATCAGCATGCCGGCGGCGCGCGGGTCGACGATCATCGTGCCCTTGAGGGTGGGCCCCTTCTTGGCGCCGAGGCGCGTGCTCGCCATGCGGATGGCGTTGTCGCCGATGCTCGCGGCGCTCGGGAGGTCGCCCACGAAGCGGGTCCAGGCGTAGTCGCCGTCCTCCGCGCGCTTGTCGCCCTCGTCGCGGAGAGTGACATCCACGCTCGGCGCGATGTGGGTGCCCTGGCTGGTGCCCGCGAAGCCGTTGCTGGTGGCACACGCGCCCATCGAGCGCTCGTAGGTGAGGTTCGCGGTGGCGGAGATCACCTTGTCGTGCTTGCGCGCGTGCGCCTCCATCGTGGCCACCCAGGCCTCGCGGTCGGCGGCGGAGAGCCCAGCGGCCAGCGCGGCGTCGTCGCTTTCCAGCGCGGCCTGGGCCCGCGGGAAGAGCGCGGGGTCGGTGATGCTGCGATGGGGGTCC
This sequence comes from Deltaproteobacteria bacterium, assembly GCA_016875315.1. Classification (GTDB taxonomy): domain Bacteria; phylum Myxococcota_A; class UBA796; order UBA796; family SXON01; genus SXON01. The sequence continues at coordinate 6,000 of VGRQ01000213.1, forward strand.
GGCTCGAGCGCCCGGGTGAGCGCGATGGCGTCGCCGAGGAAGGCGTCGATGGCCTCGGGGCGCAGGTCGGTGGTGGTCTGCGCCGAGTAGCGACCATCCACGTAGAGCTGCACCGCCATCGAGCGCGCCACGCTCTCCACGATGCGCTCGGTCTTGCCGTCGCGACGCTGGATCTCGGTCTTGGCGTTGCGACGGATCACCACGAAGGCCTCGTTGGCGCCGAGCTTCTTCGCGCGCGCCACGCCGTCGGCGGCGAGCTGGGAGAGGGTATCAAGCATTCTCGCCTCCAACCGTCATCGACGACACCAGCACCGTGGGCAGGCCCTGCGAAACCGGCACGCCCTGGCCATCTTTCCCGCAAGTCCACCCGCCGGTGTCGAGCTGGGTGTCGTTGGCCGCCATGGTGACGCGCTTGAGCGACTCGGGACCGTTGCCGATGATGTTCACGTCTTTGATCGGGGCGGTGACCTTGCCGTTCTCGATGAGCCAGCCGTTCTTGATGTAGAAGGTGTAGTCGCCCGCGCCGATCTGCACCTGGCCGTTGGTGAAGGTCTCGGCGATGATGCCGTTCTTCACGCTCGCGACGATCTCGTCCCGGGTGTGGGGCCCGTTCTCCATGAAGGTGCAGCGCATGCGCGGCATGGGCTGGAAGCGGAAGGACTGGCGACGCCCCGATCCCGAGGGCTTCACGCCGTAGTGCTTCGCGCTGATGCTGTCGTGCAGGTAGCCCTGGAGCACGCCCTTCTCCACGAGCATGGTGCGCTCGGTGGGGTTGCCCTCGTCGTCGAAGGAGAGCGCGCCGCGCTCGTTGGGCTCCACGCCACTGTCGACGATGTTGACGAAGTCGGCGGCGATGGGCTTGCCCACCATGTCGCTGTAGATGGAGGTGCCCTTGCGGTTGAAGTCGGCCTCCAGCCCGTGCCCGATGGCCTCGTGCAAGAGGATGCCGCTGGCGCCGGCGGCGAGCACCACCGGCATCTCCCCCGCGGGCGGGCGCCGGGCGTCGAAGAGCACCATCGTGCGGTCGACAGCGCGCTTGGCCAGCTCGGCGAGGTTCTGGTCGGAGAACCAGTCGACACCCCGGCGACCGGCGAGGTTGGCGCTGTTGGAGAAGGTCTGGCCGTTGCGGGTGGCGGTGACGATGCACCAGAGGCGCGTCATGGGACGCACCTCGTGCATGAGCTTGCCGTCGAGGGTGGCGATGACCACCTGCTCCTCGCTGTCGTTCCAGGTGACCGTCACCTTGCTCACGCTCGGGTCGGCGGCGCGGGCGTAGCCCTCGAGCTTGCGGATCAGCGGCAGCTTGGCGTCGACCCCCACCTGGCTCCACGGGACGGCCAGCGTGTAGAGCGCGCCCCCCTGCGTGGGATTGAAGGCCACCGGCCCCGGGCGCGCCGTGCCGCTGGCGATCGAGGCGGCGGTGCGCGCGGCGCCGCGCATGGCGGCGAGGCTCAGCTCCTCGGTGAAGGCATAGCCCTGCTGGTCGCCCACCACCGCGCGCAGGCCCACGCCGAGGTCGATGCTGGCGCTGGCCTCGGCAATGCGACCGTCTTCCATCTGGAGGAAGTTGCTCCGGGTGCGCTGGAAGTAGAGGTCGGCGGCGTCGGCGCCGGTGGCGCCCAGCTCGCCGAGCAGGCTGGTACACAGCGCCGCGTCGACGCCGAAGGCGGAGAGCACGTCGAGGTTGGCGACGGGCGAGGCGATGTCGCCCTGCTTGGCGCAGCCCGCGAGCCACCCTGGGACGGTGACCAGCGCCGCGCCGCTGGCGGCGGCGGACTGGAGGATCTGGCGACGCGAGGGCATGGACGCTCCGTTGAGCGCGCGAGCTTAGCGGATCAACCCGCCCAGCGCACTGGCCCCCGCCGACCCGGGGAACACCTCGCGATCGAGTCGGGGCGGGTCGATGCCGAGGTGGTCGCGCAGCACGCCCTTCAACACGGCGCGCACGTCGGTGGCCACGCGCAGATCGCGGCCCTCGTGGAGCTCGGCCAGCCCCGGCCAGTCCCCGGTCACGCGACCCCCGCGGATCGCGCCGCCGGCGAGCAGGAGCGGCCCCGCCGTCCCATGGTCGGTGCCGGTGGTCCCGTTGGGGCGAGCGGTGCGACCGAACTCGGTGGTCACGACGATCGCCGTGCGTCCCCAGGCCTCGCCCACGCCCGCGCGCAGGCCGGCCAGCGCCGCCGCGAGGTCGCCCAGCT
>VGRQ01000214.1 GCA_016875315.1 Deltaproteobacteria bacterium
CAGCGGGCCGACGACGACGACAACGAGGGCGCCATCGCCGTCGCGTTGAGGCGCTTCAACAACGCCTGCCTGCTCACCGGCACCCGCTACCTCGCCATCGTGGGCGGCTCGCCCAGCTACCACGAGCAGCTCCGCGAGGGCGTCGACAAGCGCATCGACCTGCGGCTGGTGGCCGGCGACACGTCGCGACCGCCGCGTTTCCCCGAGCGCACGCGCGTGGTGATCTGGGGCGCCACCGAGCTCGACCACAGCGTGTCGGCGGCCTACCCCGGCGCGTGGATCATCCCCCACCGGGGCATCACGCGCTTCCTCGATGAGCTGTCGCGACGTATCGACGGCAGCTAGCGAGGCCGGAGCAGCGCGACCAGCGCCTCGACATCGTGAACCGGCGCCGCGCAGGCCTGTCCGCGGCACACCCACGCGGTGGCCGTCTCCGCGCGACGTCCCTCCGCCAGCGGGTGACCGGCGGGCAGCAGCTCCAGCCGCAGGACCACGCCGCGCGGCCCGAGGTGACGACGCGCCGCCTCCACGAGCACGCCGGAGCCCTCGCCGCCCACGATCACCTCCAGGAAACCGCGGTGGTAGGTGTCGAGCACCCCCAGCAAGTGGCCGGTCGCGTAGGGATTCGAGTCCAGCGCCTCGGCCGACGCCCGGAGCGTGTCTTCGACGCGCGCCGTCCAGCGGGGATCCTCGTCGTGAATCGACAGGCGCTGGAGGAAGGAGGCCGCCAGCGCGGTGCCGCTCGGCGTGGCCGAGTCGTGGGCGTCGCGAGGGCGCACCACCAGGCGCTCTCCACCCGCGGGCGTCATGAACCAGGCGCCGGCCGCTCGGTCGAAGAAGTCGCCTTCCATCGCCACGGCGAGGCCCAGCGCGCGGTCGAGCCAGCGGCGCTCGCCGGTGGCCTCGAACAGGAGCAGGAAGGCCTCGCCCACCGCCGCGTGGTCGTCGAGGAAGGCGGGCCCCTTCACGTCGTCGCCGCAGCGGCAGTGTTGCAGGCGACCATCGATCACCAGTCGCGACATCAGCGCCTCGCCGCACCGGAGGGCCTCGTCGAGCCAGCGCGCGTCGCCGGTGGCGTGGTAGCCGGCCACGAGTGCCCCGATGGCGAGGCCGTTCCACGCCGCGATGATCTTCTCGTCGCGCAGCGGGGGGATGCGCTGGTACCGGGCACCCAGCAAGGCGGCGCGGGCCTCGTCGAGGCCGGTCGGGTCGCCCACGCGACGGAGGATGCTGTGCCCCTCCCAGTTGCCCGCCGGGGTCACGTCGTAGGCGCGGCAGAACCGGCCGGCGAGCGCCTCGTCGACGATCACCGCCCGCACCCCAGCGGGTGTCCACACGAAGAACTTGCCTTCCTCGCCCTCGCTGTCGGCGTCGGTGGTGGCGTAGAAGGCGCCGCTCTCGTGCTGCATGTCGCGACCCAAATACGTTAGTGTCTCCTCGACGACGCGCAGGAAGTCGGCCTCGCCGGTGGCGCGCCAGGCCGAGGCGTAGAGCGGCACGAGCTGCGCGTTGTCGTAGAGCATCTTCTCGAAGTGGGGGACGAGCCACTCCTCGTCGGTGGAGTAGCGGTGAAAACCTCCCCCGAGCTGGTCGTAGATGCCGCCCGCGGCCATCTTCCGCAGCATGAGCAACACGAGGTCGCGACAGCGCACATCGCCGTTCTCCAGGCCGTGGCGCCAGGCGACCCAGGTGTTGGAGGGCGACGGGAACTTCGGTCGCGTGCCGAAGCCGCCGTGGACCGGGTCCATGCGACCGGCGAGGAAGTCCGCTGCCTCCGCCAGCAATTCAGGCCCGGGCAGGGCGCCGCTTCCCGGAGCGTGGATGCGCTCCAGCCCTTGCAGGATCGAGCCGGCCGCGCGCTCCACGTCGGCGCGCCGCTCGTGGTAGGCCCGGGCCACCTGCTGCAAGACCTCGCGAAAACTCGGCATCCCGTGCCGAGGCTCGCCGGGGAAGTAGGTGCCCACGTAGAAGCAGCGCCCGTCGGGGAAGAGAAACGCGGTGAGCGGCCAACCGCCGCTCTGCCGCATGAGCTGCACCGCGCCCTGGTAGACGGCGTCCACGTCGGGGCGCTCCTCCCGGTCGACCTTGATCGAGACGTAGAGCTGGTTCATCAGCGCCGCGGTGGCCTCGTCCTCGAAGGACTCGCGCTCCATCACGTGGCACCAGTGGCAGGCGGCGTAGCCGATGCTGAGCAGCACCGGCTTGTCCTCGGCCCGCGCCCGGGCGAAGGCCTCCTCGCCCCAGGGAAACCAGTCCACCGGGTTGTGCATGTGCTGGCGGAGGTAAGGCGACGACTCGGACGCGAGGCGGTTGGCGCCCTTCACATCTGCACGCACACCGCGTCGCCCACCACCTTCACGTCGAAGGTCTTCACCCTGGCGGTGCCGTTGGTCTGGCAGCTGCCGTCGGTGACGTCGAACTTCCACCCGTGGTAGGGGCAGCTCACGACGCTGCCGTTGAGCTTGCCGTCGCCCAGCGGGCCGCCGGCGTGGGGGCAGGTGTTGGCGATGGCATGGTGTTGGCCGTGTACGCGCGCCACGGCGATCGCCGTGCCCCCGATGATCACCTCGATGATCTGGCCCTCGGCGAGGGCGTCCTTGTGGAGCACCACCTCGTAGCCGTCGGGCGGGGTGACGTCCTTCGGCGCCTCCTTGCGCAGCCCCAGCGCCTTCTCGGCGGGCTCGGGGGCAAGGGCGGCCGGCGCGGGACGGGGCGAGCTCGGCGGTGGGCTTGGCGCGGACTTCTTGTCGCGACCGAGGAGCCTGGCGCGGATGCCGTCGGGACGACCGACCAGGAGGGTCTTGAGCAGGCTCATCGGGGCTCCAGTGTGCGCGGCCTCAGAATTCGCTGGGGACCAGCCAGGCCGTCCCGCTCTCGTAGCCCGGCGCGGTGACCACCAGATCGTCGTCCAGGTCACCGTCCGCATCGGCTCCCGCCAGCGACAGGCCGAAGTAGTCGCCCGAGCCGGGCCCCTCGAGGCCGGTGGCCGCCTCGTCGACGCCCAGCGTGCCCCCGCCCACGAGCTGATCGGAGGAGAAGACGTAGAGGTGACCGGTGGTCTCGCCGGGCGAGCCGACGATGAACTCGGCCCTCGGATCCTCGTCGAGGCGGAAGATGCCCGCCGAGCGCGGCGTGGCCTGGCCGTCGTCGCTCACGTAGGCTCGGGTGCCGGTGATGGCCGTCCGGGCCACGTCGCCGATGTCGTAGATGCCCGCGCCGATGCCGCCGAGGACCACGTGCCAGGTACGCTCGCCGTCGTCGCGGTAGTCCGACACGATGAAGTCGGCCTGCCCGTCGCCGTCGAGGTCGGCCGCGCCGACGATGAAGCCGCCGAAGTTGTCGCCGGCGTTGTCGCCGAAGATCATGATGTCGGCGTCGTCGACGCTGATGCTGTCGCCCTCGCTGGTGCTGATCGAGCTCCCCCCGAAGACGAAGAGCCCGCCGGCCGTCACCCGGGTGCCGGTGGTGGCCATCGGCGCCCCGGCCACGAGGTCGCCGCCGTCGTCGTTGTCGACCTCGAGGCCAGCGAGCGTGATGCCCAGCCCGAGGGTGGTGGCGGTCGACTCGATGCGCGCGCCCTGCGACAGCTCGGTGATGCTGCCGTCGACGAGGCCCTGGCCATCGAGCAGCCACACCGAGGTGCCGCCCCCCTCGATGCCGGTGATGGCGAGGTCTTCGCCCAGCGGGGTGGCAGCGAAACCCACCCGCGACAGCAGGCTGCTGTCGACGATCTTCGCCAGGGAGCTGGTGCTCATCGTGCCGGGCGCCAGATCGCTCCCGAAGGCCAGGTAGAAGGCGGTGTCGTCGGTGCCGGTGCTGCCGGGGTCGCCGATGAGCAGGTCGGTCACGCCGTCGCCGTCGAGCTCGCAGCCGACGAGGGCGTAGCCGAAGGTGCCGCCGCCGGGGCTGGTGACGAGGGTGCTCTGGCCGTCGTCGCCCAGCACGCCGTCGCTGAAGTCCTCGGCAGGGGTGATCGCCACCTGGTTGTCGTTGATGAGGCCCGCCGCGACGCGGGTGGTGCCCACGGGGTCGGGGACGGTCTCGAGCGACCAGACCAGCCCGAGCGGCGACACGCTCACGCTCTCGTCGATGTCGTCCACGCGCTCGATGAGGTTGCCGTCGCAGTCCTCGTCGGCGTAGCTGAATCGCTCGGGCGCGGCGGGGTAGGCCTCCGGGTCGTTGTCGTCGCAGTCGCGCCTGGCGGCGTCGGTGTCGTCGGGGAGGTAGCCGTCGCCGTCGGCGTCGTCGATCTGGGCGCCGGTGTCGCCCGTATCGGAGGCGGTGTCGCCCGTGTCGTCCCCGCCCGTGTCGGTATCCGCCGAGTCGATCCCGGTCTCCCGGGGAATGGCGCCGGTATCGGGCAGCACGGGCGGAGGGCAGGCGACGAGCAGGAGCAGAAGCATGGTTTTTTCCGCTGTCCCCGGTAACCGGGGCGAAATCCCCCCGTCGACTGCCCGCCTCGGGCCTCGGGCCGATAGACTCCGCACCATGCGGCCGTTCCTGCTGGTTTTTCTCGTCGCCTGCGCGCCTCCGCCCTACGACCCGCCCGACACCGCGAGCGGCGAGGCCGACCCCGGCACCTACATCGACATCACCTGGCCGCCCAACGAGTACGCGGCCACCGGTTGCGTCACCGTGGTCATCGACTGGGCCGGCATCACGCTGACCGACCCGATGGTGAGCCCCGACCCGGTCGACGGCCAGGGGCACTACCACATCGCGCACGCCGCCGGCTACGCGCTGTGTACCAAGCCGTACTGCCTCGTCGGCTTCGCCGGGGCCGACCTGCTCGTGGGCACCGAGGACGACCTCGCCGAGGGCTTCCAGGAGATGCGGGCCGAGCTGGTCGACAACGCCCACGCGCCCCTCGAGAACGACGAGGGCGAGGCGATCGTGGATACCATCCAGGTGAACGTGACCCAGGGCGAGTGCTCGGAGGGCACGCCCGTTGCATACTGACTCCATCGCGCAGGCCGCGGGCGGGCGCCGCTTCGAGCTCGTCAAGACGCTCGGCGTGGGCTCCTTCGGGAGCGTGTACCTCGCCGAGATGCAGAGCGCCGGCGGCTTCAAGCGTCGCGTGGCGCTCAAGCTGCTCAACGCGAGCTGGGACGCGGCGAGCGACGCCAGCCGCCGGCTCCGCGACGAGGCGCGGCTGCTCGGGCGACTGCAACACCGCAACATCGTGCGCGTCGACGACCTCTTGCGCCTCGACGGGCGCTGGGCGCTCTTGATGGAGTACGTGGCCGGGATCGACCTGGAGTCGATCGTGGTGCCCCCGCAGCAGGCGCCGGGTGTCCCCCCGTTGCCCCGGCGCGCCGCCCTGGAGATCGTGATCGCCGTCGCGAGCGCGCTGCGCGCGGCCGCCGAGTCGCTCGACAGCGACGGCAAGCCGCTGAGCGTGGTCCATCGCGACATCAAGCCCTCCAACATCCGCCTCACCGCCGAGAGCGACATCAAGGTGCTCGACTTCGGCGTGGCGCGGGCGAGCTTCGAGGGCCGCGAGTCGAAGACCGAGCGCGTGCGCTACGGGTCGATCGGCTACATGGCGCCCGAGCGCCTGCTCGGCGGCGACGAGACCACCGCCGGCGACGTGTTCTCCCTGGGCGTGGTGCTGTACGAGTTGTTGCTCCGGAAGACCTACGGGCGCAGCGAGCTCGGTCCCGACGCGCAAGTGGCGCAGGTGGCCCGCGCCCGCGAGGAGCTCGCCGCCGCCGCGGGCGACGAGGTCGCCACCCTGTTCGCCGCGATGCTGGCCTACGAGCCCGACGAGCGACCGTCCACCCTGGAGGTGGAGGAGAAGTGCCGGCAGCTCGTGGCGGCCATGCCCGAGGGCGACCTGGGCTCCTGGTGCATGCACAACGTCCCCGCGCTCGCCGCGATGGCCCAGGTGCCCGAGGAGGCCGGGCTCACCGGGAGGGTGCTTGCCGAGAGCGACTTCACCGGCAAGGCGGTGGTCAACTCGCAGACCATCGCCGTCCCGGTCGACGAGTTGCCGCCGGAGGCGCGAACCAGCGGCAGCGAGACGATCGTGCTGCCCGACGACGTGCCGCCTCCGCGGTCGCGCCTGCCGATGGTGGTCGGGGTGCTGGTGGGGCTGCTCGCGGTGGTTGGCCTCGGGGCCTATGTGCTCGGTGGCAACGAGGAGATCGCGCCCACCGCCGTCCCCGCGCCGGCCACGCAGGTGGCGCCTGCGGTCGAGCCCGCGGCCAGCGCTGATCCCAGCGAGGCACCCGCGAACGAGCCGCCCTTGGCCGAGTTACCGGCAGAGCCGGCGCCGATCACGTCCGCCCCGGTCCCGGCCGAGCCCACGGCGGCCGTCGCCAAGGCCTCCGCGCCTGCGATGAAGCCCGTGGCCCCTCGCGACGGCGCCCTGGCCCCGCGGGCGCTCACCGCCGATGAGCAAGCGATCCTCAGCAGCGCCGCCACCACCGCCTCGGAAACGACGCGCCTTCGCTCGGCGAAGTTCGTGCTCGAGGGCAGCACCGAGCGCATCGAGGTGAGCTGCGGCGACACCTCCGGCTCCGGCTCGGGCAACGCGCTCTTGCAGTCCTTCCCCGCCGGCCCCTGCACCGTGCGGGCGGCCGGCCAGTCCACCACGGTACACGTGCAAGCCCCCCGCAAGGTGGATTGCAGCCTCGAAGGCGGGAGTCTCTCGTGTCGCTAGTGCTCGCTCTCATCGGCTCCGCGTGGGCCGACCGGCTGTATTGGACCGCCCCACCGTCCCCGGCCGACATCGACGCCGCCGAGCGCACGCTCCCCGGCGCCAGCGCCATGTCGCTCGACGCGCTGGTCACCGGCACCGCCCCCACCAGCGACCCTGGCCCCGCGCTCGACACGCTACGTCGCGAGCTCGACAGCGTTCGTCCGCTGGTCAAGGAGTTCGACGGCGAGTTGCAGATCATGGCCCGACTCGCCAAGGCCACCGCCGACGTGGAGGCCCTCCGCAACCCCGACGACACCGAGCTGCTCTGGGAGGCGCTCTGTTTCCAGGGCTTTGCCGTGCACCGCTACTTCGGCGATCGCCTCGGCACCGACCCGGCCGCCACGCCCTACCGCGTGGGCTCCGGTGCCGACGCCCAGGTGGCCGCGTGGATCGACGCTGCCGCGCTCTTCGGTCCCCGGGAGCCCCGGAAGGAAGACATCCCCGAGGACGCGCAGCGCCTCGCCTTCGACGGCGTGCGCGCCATGGTCCAGGTGATGCCGGCGGCGAGCCTCGCCGTGGGACAACTCGCATCGGGCGCCACGCTGATGCTCGACGGGCGGGTGGTCGACACCAGGGCCCAGGTGCGCACGCTGATGGTGCCCGGGCGCCACTTCCTCGAAGTGCGCGTGGGCGACACGGTGCTCCTGCGTGGCGACACGCGCCTCGGCGGCGGCTCGACGATGTCGGCCGAGGCCCCCTTCGGCCCGGCCGAGCGCGAGGCCCTGGCCAAGATGGTGGGCGAGGGCGCGGGCTGGACGGTGCCCGCGGCGGCGATGCTGCCCATCACCGGCGCCGGCGAGCCGGTGTACCTCGCCCAGCCCGGCAAGGGACACCCCCGGCTGGTGCGTGTCGATCGTGGCACCGCCGAGACGATCGCCATCGTGATGCCCGCGCGCGAGCAGAGTCCGCTCGCGGTACACGTGGCCCTCGGCGGCGGCTGGGTGTCGACCGGCGACTTCTTCCTCCAGAACGTGGAGAGCGGCGCGCCTTACGACGAGTCGAGCGTGAACGCCTTCGCCCCGGCGCTCAGCGCCGACGGGGAGTGGCGCGCCGGGCTGTTCGCCGCGAGCGTAGGCGCCACCGCGCTCCTCGCCACCGGCGAGTTTCACTCGCTCACGACGGGCGACAGCAGCACCAGCGCCTTCGTCTACCCCCACGCCGGGGTGGGGCTCACCTACGTCCAGGCCACCATCGGGCCGATGTTCCCGTGGTACCTCGGCGTGGGTGGCAAGGCGCGCGCGGCGGTGTGGGAGGGCCTCGAGGTGTCGGCCGGCGGCGTGTACGGCCTGCCGCTGGAGATCGCGCGCAGCGGCAGCGACCCGGCCTTCACCCCGCAGCCGGCCTACGCGGCGTGGGGCGGGGTGGGGTGGGGCTTCGAGTAGGCTCGGTTCTCGCTGGCCGGGGGGTCGGCCGAAGGCCGGATGAGGGGTCTTGCGACGCGACGCCCACCCGTGCCATGATGTCCGAGCACCGGGGAC
>VGRQ01000215.1 GCA_016875315.1 Deltaproteobacteria bacterium
GGCGGCGGCGGCGTCGCGGTGGGGCGTGGCGCAGGCCGACTGCGTCACCGGGGCGGGCATGGTGCGCGCGGGCGACAAGTCGGCCACCTACGGCGAGCTCGCCGCCGAGGCGGCGCTCCTCCCGGCACCGTCGAAGCCGCGGCTGAAAGACCCGTCGCAGTTCACGCTCCTCGGCACGAGCCCGCCGCGGCTCGACCTGCCGTCGAAGGTGAACGGCACCGCCGTCTTCGGCGCCGATCCCCAGGTCGAGGGCATGCTGCACGCCACCATCAGGCACTGCCCCCACCACGGCGGCCACTTCGTGTCGCTCGACGACAGCACGGCGCGCAAGGTGCCGGGCGTGGTCGACGTGTTCAAGGTCGAGGGCATCGAGGCGGTGGCGGTGGTCGCCGAGCACTTCTGGGCGGCCAAGCAAGGCTACGAGGCACTCAAGGTGAGTTGGGATCCCGGCCCGAGCAAGGGGCTCGACAGCGCGAAGGTGTCAGCAACCCTGCACGCCTCGCTCGATCTCGGCAAGAAGGCCTGGAAACACGGCGACCCCGTGGGGCCCACCACGATCGAGGCCACCTACGAGGTGCCCTACCTCGACCACGCCCCCATCGAGACCCCCACCGCGCTGGCCTGGGTGCAGCCCGATCGCTGCGACATCTGGGCGCCCACGCAGGCGCAGCAGTTCGTGCAGATGTACGCCGCCGGCATCGCGGGACTGCCCGCCTCGAAGGTGTACGTTCACACCACCTTCCTCGGCGGCGGTTTCGGTCGCAAGGGATTCTGGGACTTCACCGACGCGGCGGTGCGCCTGTCCAAGCACACGGGCAAGCCAGTCAAGCTCATCTACACCCGCGAGGAGGCCTTCGCCTTTGGCTACTACCGCCCCGCCACGGTGGCGCGCCTTCGGGCGGGACTCGATCCAGGCGGGTTGATCCACGACTTCTACGCGCAGATGGCGAGCCAGAACATCGGACAGATGCTCGTCCCCGAGTTCCTGCTGGGGCTCGAGGCATTCATCGGCACCGTCACCGACGGCGTGATGCACCACCCCTATGGCATTGCCAACTCGCAGGTCGACTACGCGCGCGTGGAGCTCCCCATCCCCGTGGGCTGGTGGCGATCGGTCCACGGCAGTCACAACGGCTTCATCATGGAGAGCTTCGTCGACGAGTGCGCGCTCGCGGCGAAGGTCGACCCGGTCGAGTACCGTCGCAAGCTGCTGGCTGGCAACCCGCGTTTTCTCAACTGTTTCAACATGGCGGTCGACGCCGCCGGTCCCCTCCCCGCCGGGCAGTCGCGCGGCGTGGCCATCTTCAAGAGCTTCGGCAGCATCGTGGCCGAGGTGGCCGACGTGACGGTGACCGCCGGCCAGCTCCAGGTGCACCGGGTGACGGCCGCCGTCGACGCGGGACAGGTGGTCCACCCCGACACCATCAAGGCGCAGGTTGAGAGCGCCATCGGGCACGGCCTGTCGATGGTCCTGGGCGAGGCGATCACGCTGGTCGACGGCGCCGTCCAGCAGGGCAACTTCCACAACTACCCGATCATGGGCCTGGCGATGATGCCCGACGTGCACGTGGTCATCGTCCCCTCGCGCGAGTCGCCCGGCGGCGTGGGCGAGGTAGGGCTGCCGCCTTTGCCCGGCGCGCTGTGCAACGCGATCTTCGCGGCCACTGGAAAGCGTATTCGGAGCTTGCCGCTGGGGAATCAGCTGTCGAGCTAGGGCCTCAGCCAGCCCACGACGGTGCCCGCTTCCACGGCGGCGCCGTCGCCCACGGCCCAGCGATCGAGCGTTCCCGACATCGTGGCGGCCACCGGCGCGAAGGTCTTCATCACCTCGATGAGGCCGATGGTGCGGCCCTGGTCCACGCGGCCGCCCACCTCGACGTAGTTGGGCTCCCGCGGCGAGGGGCGCTGCCAGAAGGTGCCTGCGGTCGCGACACGGATGGGGATCAAGCCCTCCACCGGCGCCTCGACGACGGCGGTGGCCACGACCTTCTCCACTTGCGCCACCCCGCCCCGGGTGAGTGCCACGAGGTCGTGGAGGCTCCAGATGCGCGGGTTTCTGACATGGCGAGGGGCCTGGTAGGCCATCTCGGCGAAGGCCTCGAGGTAGTCGCGCACCTGTCCCAGGGGAACCACCTCGTCGGTGTCCATGCGCGCGGCGGCGGCGATCGGGTCCATGTCGGCCTCGATCCGCGCCGCCGTCTCGTCCATCGCCTTCTGCACCTGCGCCCGTTCTTCCGGGTCGGTGCTCGCGATCTCGAAGTTGTCGTCGAGCCTGGTGTTGAACGCGGCGATGGCGAGGGTGCGCCCCTCCATCACGGCCAGGCGGGTGAGCGGCGTGCTGAGTTGCAGCACCGGCTCGTAGGGCAGCCCGGCCATCGCGTAGTAGCCGGCGCCGCTGGCCTTGCGGAGCAAGACGGTGGCCATGGGCACGGAGTTGGTGCTGTTGGTGTAAATGAGCGACGAGCCGTAGCCCAGCAGGCCCTGCGCCTCGGCCTCCACGCCGATGTCGAAGCCGGCGATGTCCTGGAGCCAGACGATCGGCACGCCGTCTTCGTTGCAGGCGCGCGAGAACGCGGACACCTTCGCGATCCCGTCGCGATACAGGATGCCTCCCCCTCGCATCTCGCCGGGACGATCCGGGTGCGGCGTGGGCATCACGTTATTGGCCACGAAGCCCACCCAGAGCCCGTGTACCCGGCCCACGCCGCACACCATCTCGGTGCCGCGATCGGGCAGGGCCTCGAAGAAGAGCGAGTCGTCCACCAGCCGACCCAGCAGGTCGTGGGCGCTGTACACGTGGCGATGGTCGTCGGGGATCACCGCGCCGAGCTCGGCCGGGTCGTGCCGCGGCCGCGAGGGCAAGACCCCGCCGCGGTAGAAGTCGGCGCCGCTCGACGGCAGCCGCGCCACCTCCTCGCGGATGCGGAGGATGGCCGTGGCGTCGTCGGGCACGCGATCGTCGGCGCAGGCCGACTGGTGCACGTGAACCTCGGGCCCGCCGATGTCGAGCGAGGTGAGGTGTTGCGACTTCGCGCCCTTGATGAGCGCCGCCCCGGCGATCACCATGTAGGCGCACTCCGTCATGTACACGCGGTCGGAGATGATCGGCATGTAGCCGCCGCCGGCGATGCAATCGCCGAACACGCCGGCCACCTGCGGGATGCCGCTGGCGGCGAGCACCGAGTTCATGCGGAAGATGTGGCCGGCCCCGTGGCGCCCGGGGAAGGACAGGGCCTGCTCTGGCAAGAACAGGCCGGAACAATCGACGAGGTACACGACCGGCACGCGCAGGCGCAGCGCCATCTCCTGGGCCCGCTCGATCTTCTCCGGCGACATCGGCCACCACGATCCGCTGGCGACGGTGTTGTCGTTGGCGACGAGCACCACCCAGCGCCCCGCCACCTTGCAGTAGGCGGTGACGACGCCGGCGCCCGGCGCCAGTCGCTTGCTCCCCTTCCACTGGCGCCCCCAGTTCACGTAGCTGTTGACCGGCAACACGGGCGATCCCGGGTCGACCAGGCGCTCCACGCGTTCCCAGGTGGTGAGCTTGCCCTTCTCGCGTACCCGCGCCGCCGCGTCGGCCCCCCAGCCGGCCCGCACCGCCGCCTGTTTCTCCGCGAGCGCGGCCTCCCTCGCGGCGTTGCGATCCGCGCGCGCGCGGGCGGTGGCGGCGTCGACGGCGTCGGCGAGGGGCTTGCCGATGGGGAAGAGCGGGACGAAGGCCATGGGGGGCTCCGGCGGGCCCAAGCGGCTAACTAGGCCGCGTGATCCGCGCGTGGTGGGACAGGGGCCTCGTCGCCGTCGTGAGCCTGCTCGGCTTGTTTCCCTTCGCCCGGGGGCTCGCGGAGGGCGAGATTCCGGGGCAGGAGAACGTGCCCCTCGACGGCGCACACACGATCTTCGTCTACGAGTACGTGCGGCAGGCGCTCCTCGGGCATGTGAGCCTGCTCCACGCCGACGCGATGTGGTACCCGCTGGGGCGGCCATTCCTCCTCGGCATCCAGAACGTGGTCGATGCCTTCCTCGCGGCGCCCTTCCTCGGGGCGCTGGGCGTGCAGCACGGGATGGCGGCCTTCGTGGCCCTCGTGCTCGTCAGCAATGGCCTCGCCGCCGGGTGGATGGGCGAGCGCATCGGCGGCCGCGGTCTCGCCGGGCCCCTCGCGGCGTGCGTGGTGGCCTTCGCGCCCTACGCCTGGTGCGAGACGCAGATGGGGCGGCCCACCCAGGCGATGCTCTCGCCGATCTGCCTCGCGCTGGGGCACGCGTGGACGGCCGCGGATGACGCCGAGTCGCGACTCCGTCCCGCGTTGTGGTCGGGGTGCTGGCTGGTCGTCGCCGCGCTCGAGTACTGGTTCTACGGCTTCTTCGGGTGCATCCTCGTGGGCGGCGTGTACCTCGGCGCCCTGCTTGGGCGCGGGCGGCGGCACACGTTGCGGGCGCTCGCGATCACCGCGCTCTTGCCCGCGCTCTGCGCCGCGCCCTTTGCCTTGTACGTGGCCAGCACGTGGACCGAGATGCCGGGGGCGAGCATGTCGTCGCCCGTGCCGAACAGCACGCGGCTGTGGGCCGGGCTGCCCGGTCGCAACTCGCTGCGCACCGCGATGTACGTGCCTCAGCTGCTCTACGCGGTGGCGCTGTTGCCGCTTTTCACGCGCCAGCGCTGGCGCGCCGGGGGCCTCGCGCTCGCGATGCTCTTCCTCGTGGGCGTGGCGGTGGGGGAGCGGGTTGACATCGGGCCCTTCGAGGGAGTGCGCACGCCCCTGGCGCTGCTCCGGGAACTACCGGGTTTCCACCGCTTCTGGTGGCCGCACCGCGCCCTGGGCGCCGTGGTGGTGGGGGCGGCCGCAGCGGCGGCGGCCTGCGTGGCCGCCGGCGGGCTCCCCCGGCTTCTCGCCACGCTCGGCATCGCGCTGAGCGCGGGGCAGGCCCTGCAAACGCCGGGGGAACTCACCAGCTGGAAGGCGCCCCGTCGTCCCCTCTGGGACGAGGCGCTGCCGCCTGGTGCGGTGCTGCTCTTGCCGATGCTCGATCCCGACGCCGGCAAGCACTTCCTCGCCCAGTGGGCGGTACACCACCGGCCGATGGTCAACGGCATGTCGATGTGGGACGACTTCCTCTGGCCGCAGGACTTCAAACAATGGGCGACGAAACAGCCCCTGCTCGATGCGCTGCTCGCCATCGAGCGCTCCCGCCCGCACGGCCGGCGCGCCGCGGAGCCGAACGTGCTCGCCTCGCCCAACGGCGGGGCCAGCATGCCCACGGTGAAACGGGAGGCGGCGATCCGCCGCGCCGAGCAGCTCGACGCCGACGACCTCCGGGCCTTCGCCGACCTCGGCGTGGTGGGCATCGTCGCCCACCTCAAGCGCACGCCCCCGGAGGCGGTCGCCACCGTTACCCGGCTGGCGGGCGAACCCGCGGGCACCGAGACCTACGCCTGGTGGCCCCTCCCCGCGCCGCGGTGAGAAAGCCGCCAGGGCATCAGCCCGAGGCTTGCGTGGCCGATGTGGCTCCGGCACGATCCCGCGACGATGCGCACCAGCTGGACATGGACGAGCCCGCACCTCGACACGCAGATGTCGGTGGCCCGGTGGGGCTACGCCGGTAAACCCTTCCTCCTGTTTCCCACCGGCGGCGCCGACCACCTCGACGTGGAGCGATTCAAGCTGGTGGCGGCGCTCGCGCCTCTCTGGGAAAACGGGCGAATCAAGCTCTACAGCGTCGACAGCGTGTGCCGGCGCGGCTGGCTGGCGGAGATCCCCGCCGCCGACAAGGTCGACTGGCAGCGCCGCTACTCGAAGTTCGTCGAGGAAGAGGTGTTCCCGCTCATCGAGTACGACGCCGGCCCGCAGAACGTGGGCGTGGGCGGCATCTCCCTCGGCGCCTACCAGGCCTGGCTGGCCGCCACCCGGCGCCCCGACCGCGTCGACCTCTGCGTGGGCCTCTCGGGCACCTACCTGATGGAGCGGCGACTCGAGGGCTTCTGGAACGAGGACTGGTACTTCCACGACCCGCGACAGTTCGTCCCCGGGCTCGACGGCGGCTTGCTCGCCCAGCTACGGCGGGCGCGCTTCGTCCTCGGCCTCGGCGAGCGCTACGAGAACCCCGGGTACACCGATGCCGCCGCCGACACCCTCGACCGCGCCGGCGCCCGGGTCGACGTGCTGCGCTGGCGCGACCCGGCCGGTCACGACTGGCCCACGTGGCGCACCATGTTCCCCATGGTCCTGAGCGCCACCGTGCCGCAGGCTACGCCGCTCGTTCCGGAGCCTCCAGCCACCGTCTTGTGAACAGCATGACGACGGGCGCCGCCAGCGTGAAGGCTCCGATGATGAGCCACATCGTCTCCGGGTCGCGCGCGCCCTCGGCGGGGCAGTAGCGCGACAACATCCAGCCGGAGATCACGGCCGCCACTGGCTTGGCGAGGAACAGGGGCACCTCGGACAGGCCCATGTAGGACGACTCGCGACCGCGAGGGGCGATGGTGGCGGTGTACTCGTAGAGCCGCGGCGACCAGAGGATCTCGCCGATCGACAGCACCACGATGAACACCACGCTCGCGGCCACGGTGGTGGACAGGCCCATGGCAAACACCGACAGCGCCGAGATCACCGAGCCGAACACGATCACCGGGTAGGGCGGGAAGCGGCGGGTGAGCGCGGTGGCGGCCGGGGTGAGCAGGATGACGAGCAGGGGATTGAGCGACCAGTAGTAGGCGAACTCGAAGTCGTCGCCGAAGCTGCGCAGCGTGTACTTCGGCCAGGTGAGGTGGGCGTGCTGGAAGATGAGGCGCACCAGTGTCAGCAAGCCCACGAAGGCCATGAACACCCAGAATGTCTTCTCGACCAGCACTTCCTTCGCGATGAGCAGGGGGTTGCGCTCGCGATCCGTGGCGGGCGGGGCGGCGCCGGGGGGATTCTCGCGCATGGCGAGCGCGAGCAGCACGTTGATCGTGGAACACACGCCGCCCACGAGGAAGATGCACTGCGCCGCGCTGAGCTGGGCATCACCGAGGGTGACGCCTGCCTTGAACCACTCGCGGAAGTTGGTGATGATCGGCCCCTGCGACAAGGAACCGAGGTTCATCACCACGTAGTAGAGCGAGAAGCCGAAAGCCACGGCCGCCGGGGCGGCGAAGTTGCGCACGGCCGCGTTCATCGTGGGCTTCATCGAGCCCACGCCCCACACGCCCAGCGCGAGGGCCACGTAGGCGGCGGGGAGCGAGGGCGAAAACGCGAGCAACATGCGGCCGACGGCGGTGGACAGGGCCGCGATCAACAGCGCGCGCTTCACGCCCATGGCATCGGCGATGAAGCCGGCCACGAACACGAAGATGGAGATTGCGCTGGTCCACGTGCCGGTGACGCCCGCCGCGCCCTCGTCGCTCATCGCGAAGTCGTCGGACAAGTAGAGCGGCAACATCGAGTACATCGTGAAGTAACCGACGCTCTCGAGGAACTTCATGAGGTAGACAATCCACAACTCGCGCGGCGAGGCAGCGAGGGCGCGCAGGTCGGAGCGGAGGGCGGCCACGGACATCCCCGCAGGCTATCGCAAGGTCACCACCGAGGTACACGTTGCTCTGGTTCCTGCTCGCCTGTCCCAAGCTCGCCGAGCCGCCGGCGATGGGCAACACCTCGATCTGGAGCGAGCCGAGTCCCAACTGCCCGCAGCGAATGGACGATCCGCCCGCCTGCCCGGCGGGGAGCACGGTGGGAACCTCGCCGACCACGCCGGCGGAGTGGGGGGTGATGTCCGCGGGGAACCGGCTCTGGAACGACCGCCTCGCCTGCGCCGACGGGCGAATGGCCGACTACCGGCGGGCGGGCAACATCGGCGCGGCGCCGGTGGCCTCGACATCGCCGCCTTCCGGTTCCCCCCAGATCGGGACTGACGTGCTCGACCGGTGGGAGGTGCACTGCGGGCAGGAGCCGCTGGTGCTCTACACCAACCTGCACCGCTGCGGCGTCGCCTGCCTGCCCGGAGGCCTGCGCATCCTACCGGCCGCGGTCGAGGTCGAGATCGTCGCGTTGAACGCGGCGGCCGAGGCGGGCGACCTCGCGGCGATGCGGGCCGCCGGGCAGCGCCTCGTGAGCGCGGGGCGCGAGTTCGAGGCGAGCTGGCTGG
>VGRQ01000216.1 GCA_016875315.1 Deltaproteobacteria bacterium
CGCCTGCGCGGTGGGCGGTGGCTGGTACGCGGGGATCGACGCCTTCATCCTCGCCGTCGCCATGGCGTTGTTCGTGCCCGGCGGGCGTCGCCTCTGGCCCGCGATCATCGTGGGCGCGCTGTTGTGCGCGCCGGTGGCGATGATGCACCGCGAGCTCTCGGCCGGGGCCGGGGGCCTCATCGACATCAAGACCGACGAGGCCATGTCGCGACTCCGACGGACCATCGGGGCGGCCGACGTGCGCAGCGCCTGGCTGCCGGGCGACGTGCGCATTCCCGACTTCTCGCGTTTCGAGCAGAACGCCAGCGACTTCGTCCACACCACCTACCTGGGCTATGCGCTCCTGGTCCTGGCGCTGTGGAAGGGTCGCTCCCGGGCGCTCTGGCTCGCGACGATCACCGCCTTCGTGCTGGCGCACGGGCCGGTGCTGGTGCGCGACGGCGGCCCGGTGGCCTTCATGGGGCGCGCCTTGCCGCTGCCCTACGCGATCGTCGAGGCCTTGCCCGGGTTCGGCTCGCTGTCGTTGCTCTACCGCCTTGCCACGCTGGTGCCGCTGGGGCTTGGCCTGCTCGCCGACCGCGCGCACCCGTCCCTCGGGGGGCTGGTGGTGCTGGAGGCGCTGCTCCTGTCGCCCGCGCGCGACCTGCCGCGTCACGTCCCCACCGATGTCCCGGCCCCGGTCAGCGCGCTGGCGGCCGAGCCCGAGGGCGCGGTGATCAGCCTGCCATCCACCTTCGCGCGCACGCGGCTGTTTGAGCAGACGGCGCACCACCACCCCCTCACCGCGTCGATCAACGCCGGGCTCAACCCGGCGGCGCTGGCGGTGCTCGCGGCGCTGCGGAAGGTGGAGGAGCACGAGCTCACGCCCGAGCAGGCGGCCGAGATCGCCCGGGAGAAGGGCGTTCGCTACGTGATCATCCACCCGGACGAGGCCATGGAGGCCACCTTCGCGCCCGCGATCCGCGTGCTGAAGGGGCGCTTCCGCACGCTGGGCGACACGCCGGAGGCGAGGGTGTTCGCGATCTACTGAGTGGCCCGGTCGGTGCCGCGCGGTAGGTGGCGCGGGCGATGCCGCGCCTTCGATTCGACCGCCACGAGCTTGCCGGGGCCTTCGGCGACATCGGGACCGATCTCCCGCTGATCGTCGCGCTCGTCGGCACCTGCGGGCTCGACGCGGCCAGCGTGTGCATCGTCTTCGGCCTCGGCCAGGTGCTGACGGGGCTGCTGTACGGCATCCCCATGCCGGTGCAGCCGCTCAAGGCGATGGCAACCATCATGCTCGCGCAGAAGCTGTCCGCCGGCACCCTGGCGGGCGGCGGGCTGGTGATCGGCCTCGCGATGCTGGTGCTGGCGCTCAGCGGCCTGCTCGACCTGCTCGCGCGCGTCGTCCCCGGCGAGGTGGTGCGGGGCATGCAGCTCGGCCTCGGGATCACCCTCGCCACCCTCGCGCTCAAGCAGTACGCGGGTGCCGACGGGGCGTCGGGCTACGCGCTCGCCGCCGTGGCCTTCCTCCTCCTGGTGGGCCTGCGGCACCTGCGGCGTTTCCCGGCGCCGCTCATCGTCATCGGGCTCGGGATCGCCTATGCCCTGGCCTTCAAGATCGACGCCCCGGCGCTCGCCGCGGGCGTGGGGTTCAGCTTGCCCAGCGTGGTGGTGCCGAGCGCGAAGGAGCTGGCCGATGGCGCGCTCCTGCTCGCGTTGCCACAGATCCCGCTGTCGCTGGGGAACTCGGTGATCGCCACCAGCCGCACCTCGGCCGACCTGTTCCCCGAGACCCCGGTGACGGTGAAGCGAATCGGCACCAGCTACGGCCTCATGAACCTGCTCGGTCCCTGGCTCGGCGGCCTGCCGGTGTGCCACGGCTGCGGCGGCATGGTGGGCTTCCATGCCTTCGGGGCACGCACCGGCGGGGCGCCCGTCATCTACGGCTTGCTCTACCTGGCGCTCGGCCTGTTCTTCGCCCCCGGCTTCGCGCAGGTGGTCGAGGTGTTCCCCATGCCGCTGCTCGGCGTGGTGCTGCTCGTGGAGGCGATCGCGCTGATGATGCTCGCGCGCGACGCGGTGCAGGCGCGCCCCACCGCCTGGGTGGTGTTCGCGGTGGCGGCGGCGGTGGTGGCCCTGCCCTACGGCTACGTGGTGGGGCTGGTGGTGGGATCGCTGCTGGCCTGGGGGCTGCGCCGGGGGTGGGTGTCGGCGCCCTGAGGCCGTCACCATTTGCCGGCCCGCTTGTCCCCCGGCGGCGCCGGGTCCAGCTTGGAACCGTGCATCCTGCCTCCCGCCTGCGCCTGCGCGCCCGCCCGCCGCGGTCCATCGGCGTCTTCGTCGCCGTGATCGCCATCGTCTTCGGCCTCGTCCACGCGATGATCTGGTGGCGGCTCGTCGGCAGCATCGGTCTCGAGGGCGCCCCGGCCGGGCTCCTCACCGCCGGCCTCTCCACCCTCTACGTCGCCGTGCCGCTGGCGATGGCGGGGCGCTACCTCGGCGACCGCCTGCCGAGTTGGATCGGTCGGCTCGGGTTCACGTGGATTGGGCTGATGTTCTACTGGTTCGCGCTCTCGGTGGCCGCCGAGCCGGTGGTGCAGGCCGCCAGCCTCGTGGTGCCGGGGGGCCCGTGGGGGCTGGCGGCGGCCGCCACCGTGGCCATCCTCGGCGGCGGCCTGTCGCTGGCGGCGCTGCGAGGCGCGCGCCAGCCGGCCATCGTGCGGGTGGACGTGCCGGTCGCCGGGCTCGATCCGCGCCTCGAAGGCGTCAAGATCGTCCAGGTGTCCGATCTTCACGTGGGGCCCACCGTCGACCGCGCCTTCGTCGAGGGCGTCGTCGACAAGGTCAACGCCGAGGGCGCCGACCTCGTTGTCTTGACCGGCGACATCGTCGACGGGCCGGTGGAGCAGCTCGCGGCGGCGGTCGAGCCGCTCGGGACGATGCGGTCGCGACACGGCACGTACTTCGTGACGGGCAACCACGAGTACTACGCGGGGGCGCCCCAGTGGTGCGCGCACTTCGCCGGGATGGGCATCCGGGTGTTGCGCAACGAGCGGGTGGCGGTGGAGCACGGTGGCGCCACGCTCGACGTGGTCGGCATCGACGACCCCTTCGCCATGGCCCCGGGGCACGGGCCCGACCTCGCCCGCGCGCTGGCGGGCCGCGACCGGTCGCGACCGGTGGTGCTGCTCGCCCACCAGCCCGTCGCCGCGGAGGAAGCGGCGCGCCAGGGGGTGACGCTGCAGCTCTCCGGTCACACCCACGGGGGACAGCTCTGGCCCTTCGTACACCTCGTCAAGCTGGTGCAGCCCTTCGTGGCCGGTCTCCATCGTCTCGGCGACACCTGGGTGTACGTGTCGCGTGGCACCGCCTGGTGGGGGCCGCCGATGCGCCTCGGGGCGCCCAACGAGATCACGGTGCTCGCGCTGCGTAGCCGCGCCGAGTAAGCCCCCCGGCGTGGACGACCCCGAGTACATGGCCTTCGCCTCGTGGCTGCGCGCCGGCGAGGTGCCCCCCTCCCTCGATCGCTTCGTGGCCGGCTACATCCGCGAGCAAGGGTGGGTACGCGAGCCCGCTCGTGCTGCCGCGGTGGTGCGATTCCTCGACGACGCCGTGGCCTGGGGAACCCTCGCCGCCCTCGCCGAGCAGGCCCGCGGCAAGCTGCCGTCGGCGCTCCAGGCCTTCTGCGCCGCGCACCGTCGCCCGCGGGAGCTGTTGCAGAGCTGGCGCGCCGCGGGTCCGGAGTTCGCGGCCCGCGTCCGCGGCTGGGCGAGCGGCGCCGATCCCCTCGACCTGCGCGCCGGGCTCGACGAGATCGCGCGCCTGCACGACGACGAGGAGCTTCGCCTCTGGGCCCGGATGGTGCGAGGCGGCGTGCCGCCCTGGCACGCGCCCTGCGTGCAGGCCCGGGCGGTGGCGAGCGGCGAGGGCTGGGTACACCGGTGGATCGACCGGCAGTGTTCGCGCCCACCCACCTGGGTGCGCGTGTCGGAGCCGCGCAAGTTGCCCACGGTGCGCGGGCTGCTCGAGGGCGAGGGGCTCGTGGCCACCGAGCGCGTGGGCGCGGCGCTCGCGGTGCGGGGCGACACCCCGGTGATGCGCACCCGCGCGTGGAAGGAGGGCCGGGTGGAGATCCAGGACCTCGCCAGCCAGCTCGTCGGCGAGTCCGTGCCCGTGCGCCCGGGCGAGCATGCCTGGGACGCCTGCGCCGGCACCGGCGGCAAGACGCTCCAGCTCTGGTCGCGCATGGAAGGACGGGGGACCATCCACGCCACCGACGCCGCGCCGCCCCGGCTGGTGGAGCTGCGCAAGCGGCTGAAGCGGGCGGGGGCCCACAACGTGCGCGTGGCCTTCTGGGACGGTCGCGTCACGCCGCCCTTGCCGCCCGACGTGGCGAGCCGGGGCGGCTACGACGCGGTGCTGGTCGACGCGCCCTGCTCGGGGTCGGGCACCTTCCGCCGGAGGCCCGACGCGCGCCTGCGCACCCAGCCCTCCGCCAACCGCAAGTGGGCGCGGCAGCAGGTGGATCTGCTCGACGCCGCCTCGCGGTCGGCGAGGTCGGGTGGAAGCGTGACGTACGCCACGTGCAGCCCGTGGGTTGAGGAAGACGAGGCCGTGGTCAGCGCCTTTCTCGCGCGACGCAAGGAGTGGACACTGTCGCGACAGGCGCTCGTGGGCGCTCCCGACCAGGATGCCGATACACTCTTCGTGGCCGTGCTCCGGCGGCAGAGGTAGAGCCCGGCCGTGTCCAAGAACCCCCTGCGCGCGCGCCTCGACACGGTGGTGCGTGCCCTCGTGGAAACGGCCATCGCCGACGAGCTCGGCCGCGACGACCTCGACGGCGTGCCCTTCGTGGTCGAGACCGCCGAGGTGATGACCCGTCGCCTGCTGGGCATGCAGCGCTACCTCGGCGGCGGCTTGATGATGATGAGCCTCGCCTTCGACGCGAGCACCCGCGCCACCGACGGAGCGGCCTTCCATGCGCTCCCCCTGGCCAGGCGCCGCCGCGCGCTCGCCCGCGTGCGCGCGCTGAAGCTCGGCGTGGCCAACAGCTTCGCCGACTTCTACGGCAAGCTCGGCGGCTTCACCTTCTGGTCGCACCTCGAGGAGAACCACGCGCTCGACGCGGTGCTGGGGGAGGGCGCGTGACCCGCACCAGCGCCGAGCTGGTGGTGGTGGGCTCGGGGCCCGGCGGCGCGATGACCGCCGCCCTGGCGGCCGAGGCCGGTCGCGACGTGCTGATCGTCGAGGAGGGATCGAACTACAGCATCGACTCCGCGCCCAGCTTCTCGCTGGCCGAGATGGACCAGAAGTACCGCAACGGCGGGCTCAACGTCACCTTCGGCCAGACCAACATCACCTACCTCGAAGGCCGCTGCGTGGGCGGCGGCAGCGAGATCAACGCCGGCCTCTACCATCGGCCGCTCGCGACGACGCTCGAACAGTGGCGCGATCTCACGCGCATCGCCGACTTCTCGCCGGCACAGCTCTGGCCGCACTTCGAGGCGGTGGAGCGCGAGTGCCAGGTGGCCAGCTTCCCCGCGGGCAACGGCCCGGCCTCGGCGCTCTTGCGCATGGGCGCGGGCAAGCTCGGGTGGTCCACGCGGGAGATCGCCCGCTTCTGGCGCTACGACCAGGGCGCCGACGGCGCCTTCGCCGGGCGACGGCAGTCGATGAGCGAGACGCTGGTCCCCCGCGCGCTGCGGGCGGGCGCGCGGCTGCTCGCCGACACGCGCGTGTTGCGACTGAGCCACCGGGGCGGGAGGGTTACCGGCCTCGTCGTCATCCGGGGTGGTCGACGCGAGCAGATCGACGCGAAGCGAGTCGTCGTCTGCGCCGGCGCCGTTCAAACGCCGCGCATCTTGCGACGCTCGGGCCTCACCCACAACGTGGGCGACTCGCTCCGGCTCCACCCGATGATCCGGGTGACGGCCACCTTCAAGGAAGAGATCAACGATCCTGCCTTCGGCGTCCCCACCGAGCAGGTCGACCAGTTCAAGCCCGAGCTCACCCTCGGCTGCAGCTACAGCTCCATCCCCCACCTCGCCCTGTGGATGGGCGCCGAGGAGGGCGGCAAGCGCGATCGCCTCCGCGATTACCGTCGCACCGGCATCTTCTACGTGGCCGCCGTCGGCACCGGCGTGGGCACGATCCGCGACCTGCCGGTGCTCGGCGAGCCATCCACCCGCTTGCCGCTCACCGGCGACGACCTCGCGCGCATCGGCGAGGGCCTGTCGAAGCTGGGACAACTCCTCTTCGCCGCCGGGGCGGTGGAGGTGAGCAACCCGGTGGCCGGCGAGGCCGCCTTCCGCGACGCCGCGGCCCTGGAGGCCACCGCGCGCAAGCTCCCCCAGGGGCGCATGGCGGTGTCGACCATCCACCTCTTCTCCTCGTGCCCGATGGGCGACGACGACCGGGTGACGGCTACCGACAGCTTCGGCCGCGTACACGGCTTCAGCAACCTGTACGTGAACGACGCCTCGTTGTTCCCGCGGTCGCCGGCGGTGAACCCGCAGGGGACGGTGCTCGCCATCGCCCGTCGCAACGCGCTGCGGATGCTCGGCGGCTAGTTAGCCGCGAACTTCGCGGCGAGGGCTCGCACCGCCGGTCCCATCACCGGGTGCCGGGTGCCGAAGTGCAGCGCCGCGCCCAGCAGGCCCACGGGGTTGCCGGTGTCGAAGTGCGCGCCCGAGAACACGTGCCCGTGGGCGAGCGGCATCCTCGCCAGCGCGTCGGTGAGCTGGATCTCGCCCCCGGCGCCCGGCTCCGTGCGGCGTAGTTCCTCGAAGATCGCGCCGGGCAAGACGTAGCGTCCCACGATCGACAGGTTGGAGGGCGCATCCTCGGGGCGCGGCTTCTCGACCATGTGGTCGATGCGCATGCGGTCGGGGCGCACCATCGGCCCGGCGCAGATGCCGTAGCGGCGCGTGTCGGCGCGGGGGACTTCCTTCAAGGCCACCACCACGCCACCGGTGTCGGCATGCACGTCGAGGAGCTGCCGCACCACGGGAACCTCGGCGTCGACGATGTCGTCGGGCAGGATCACCACGAAGTCGTGGTTGCCCACGGCGGGCGCGGCGGTGAGCACGGCGTGGCCGAGGCCCTTCATCGACGCCTGCCGGATCGACACCACCGTGGCGAGCTGCGCCACGCGGCGCACCTCGCACAGCAACTCGCGCTTCCCGGCGGCCTCGAGCGTGGCCTCCAGCGCGGGCGCCTGGTCGAAGTACTCCTCGATGGCGCCCTTGCCGCGGGCGGTGACGAACACCAGCTCGTCGATCCCGCTGGCCACCGCCTCGGCCACCACGTACTCGATGCACGGGCGGTCGAGGATCGGCAGCATCTCCTTGGGCACCGCCTTGGTGACCGGGAGAAAGCGCGTGCCGAGCCCCGCGACGGGCAGGACCGCCTTCATGGCCCCCACGCCCTAGAGGTCCCGGCTGCTGCGCTCGAGCTGCTCCAACTCCGTCTTGCAGTCGATGCAGTGCGTGGCCACCGGGCGCGCCATGAGGCGCTTCTCGGCGATCTCGTTGCCACAGCTCACGCAGATGCCGTAGTCGCCGCTGTCGATGCGGGCGATGGCCTCCTTGATCTTGTGGATGAGCACGCGCTCGCGGTCGCGGATGCGGAGCTGGAAGTCGCGGTTGGACTCCATCGAGGCGAGGTCGATGGCGTCGGCGAGGTTCTCCTTCTCGTCGGTGAGGTCGCCGAGGGTGGCGCCGGCCTCAGACAGGAGCGCACGGAGGCGATCATTGAGGAGGTTGCGGAAAAAATCGAGACGGTCGGCTTCCATGCTGCTCCCGGCCTGTGACTACGGGGTGAAAACGTGACGGGGTGGACGCTTGCCCTCCCCTGGAGGGTTCTTTACTTACTTTCGGCCATGGCGCTTCGCAAGCTGAGCCTCGTCACCATCCTCTGTTTCGCGTCATCGCCCGTCCTCGCCGACGACTGGCTGGGTGCCCGCAGCGCCGGGCGGGGCGGCACCGGGCTCGCCGACGGTGGCGACGCCGGCGCCGTGTCGGTCAACCTCGCGTCGCTGGCGCTGGCGCCTCGCTACGACCTCGTCGCCGGTGGCGTGCGCGGTCCTGACGACACCTGGCTGG
>VGRQ01000217.1 GCA_016875315.1 Deltaproteobacteria bacterium
TGGCGCCTTCGCCGTGGTGCAGGAAGCGCGCCTCGGCGCTCGCGACGGGCTGAGCATCTCCGTTCGCAACACCTTCTTGCTCGTGCCCATCACCACCATCACCTACCAGTGGGACGAGGAGACGGGCGACTACGAGTACGACGACGAGGGCAACCCCAAGTACACCGAGTCGACGGAAGAGGAGTTCGTGTACGGCGGCCTCGCGATGCGCGCCAACGTGCCCACCGGCGATCGCACCGACCTCTTCGCCAACTGGTCCTTCGGCGAGGCCGGCGAGATCGTGGTGGAGGGCGGCGTGAGCACCTGGCTGCGCGGCAACGGCGACAGGGGCAGCCTCGGCCTCCAGGTGGCGGCAGGCTACGGCTACCTGGAAGGCAACCCCGACGACGAGCACGTGCAGCTCAGCGGGCCGATGGTGAGCGTGGGCGGTCGGTACCGCTTCTAGCGACGGCGAGGCGTCGTCTGCACGAGGTGATCGAAGGCCGCGACGAAGCCATCCTCGCCGATGGCGCGCTCGATCGCTCGGAGCGTTTCCCCGACCCCGGCGACGTCTACGCGCCCGCTCGCGAGCAGCGAGCGCACGTCCTGGTGGTCGAGCGGCCGCCCGGCGATCATCTTGCTGATGGCAAGGTCGGTCGCCGCGCTGACCGGGACGCGGACGCCCGCGATCACCAGCGACTCGGCGCGATCGGCGGCCACGTCCTCGAGTTCGGTACCGCCGAGGACCAGGTCGACCTCGAAACCCGTGACCGAGTGCACGAGGGGGGCCACCTGCGAGCGAGCCAGCAGCTCCTCGGCGATCTCGGGGAAACGGTGCACGATGCCCCGCTCCTGGAGCTGCTCGAGGAGCCGGCGCGCCGCGGGGACGTCGGCCATCACGGTGACATCGACGTCCTGCGTGGCTCGTGGCACGCCGTGCGCGGCCACGGCTTGCGCGCCGAAGACGTACCAGCGGAGCCCGAGTCGCGCGGTCTCCTCGCCGATGGCGGCGAGGATCTCAGCGAGGCCGGACATGCGACGCGCGCTCGAGCACCCGTCGCGCGGCGATGTGGTGTTCCAGGTCGGCGAGGCGGTCGGCCGCGGAGGGCCACCCGGGCACCGTGGCTCGCGCGGCCTCGTAGAGCGCCTCGGCGATGCGAAGCTTCTGCTCGGTCGGCTGGCTGGCCCGCGCGAGGAGGTCGAGGTCGGCGGTGGCGTTCCAGTCGCGGTGTACGAACGCGCGGAGGCTCGCCGGGTCGAGGTCTCGAGGCTCCATCGCGGCATCGTACCCCGCCGGCTAAGCTCCGCCGATGTTCCTCCTCGTCGCACGGGCCCAGGCCCTGGAGTTCAACGTCGACCTCGATCTCCCGGCCGAGATGGCCGAGGCTGGGCTCGACGAGGCGCAGCTCGAGGAGGAGATGGCGGCGAAGATCAACGAGAAGCTCCACGTGGCCGACATGGGGGGCTACCTCGACCAGATGGCCAACGCGAACGTGCTCTCCAGCAAGGGCATGGGTGCCGACTACGGCAGCGACATGCAGCGTTTCTGCGTGGGTGCCGCCTTCGGCACGGCGGTCAACGGCGCGGGCATCAACTTCGACGGCGGCGAGGAAGCCCTCCCGGAGACAGGATTCGCCTTGCAGATCGGGCTCATGGCGGGGCTGAACCTCGGCGCCTTCTCCGACGACGACAGCGCGCTGCGCCGCTTCAAGCTCTACGTGTCGGGCATGAGCGCCACCACCGCCCGCGACCCCTTCGAGGGCACCTTCTTCAACTACGGCGGGCACCTGCAGATCAAGGCCATCAAGGGCGGTAGCGCCACCGACCCGGTGCGATGGGGCGGCCTCGACCTCACCGGCGGCTACGAGTTCTCCAGCTACGAGCTGTCGCTCTCGCAGGACATGCCCATCAACGCCGACCCGATGGAGTGGATGGCCACCGGCACCTACCGGATCGGCGCCGACGCGCAGAGCATCCCGGTGGAACTGTCGACCAACTTCCACGTCCTGGTGGTGACGGCCTGGGCCGGGGCCGGCGTGGACTACAACCTCTCCGGCAACGCGGAGAGCAGCATCTCCGTCGATGGGCCCATCAGTGTCACTTACGATGGAAAGACCGAGGAGGCGGGCCACGCCAGCCTGTCGCTCTCCGAGTCGGGCACGGCGGCCTCGTTCACGCCTCGCGCCTTCGTGGGCTTGCAGGCCGACATCATCTTCCTCAAGCTCTACGGCCAGCTCAACGTGACGCTGGACGAGAGCGTGGGCGGTCAACTTGGCGCCCGCGTGGTGTTCTAGCCGCCGAGAAGGCCAGCTTTCAACGCCTCGGTGGGGGGCTTGCTGCCCAGGTACACGCCGAACACCAGGCGCATGAAGTCCTGTCCCGGGATGGTCCCGAGGGTCGTGCCATTGAGCAGGATGGCCGTGCCGGAGGCGGGGGCGTACTCGAAGGCCATCGCGTCGCCGCGCTTCACGCTCGCAGGCAACCAGCCGACGATGCGATCCACATACTGGGTCTTGTCGCCCACGCCGGGCTGGTTGCCGAAGTCCTCTCGGAAACTCGCCAGCATCTGTTCGCGACTCACCTCGCGATACACGAAGTGCATCTCCACGCGCTTGGGCACCTCGGCGGCGATGATCGCGGCGGCGTCGCGACTCGGCGAGGGCAGGTAGAGACCGCCCACGTAGATGTCGAGGAAGTACTTCTCGCGCAGCCCGATGCCGTTGAGCACCACCGGGGTGGTGCCCACGGTGGAGGCGTCGGGCAGGCTCACGCCGGCCAGCGACTTCGCGAGGGCGAGGCTGGCGAGGAGGAGGAAATGCACGGGGCGGAGCGACGCTGGGGTGGGGGGGGATGCGCCGCTGCGACGCCCCGCGCGGCCGCTCTATAGCACAGGCGCCTTGGAACCGGCTAGGCGCCTCGGATGTCCACCTTCGCCGACCTGGGGGTTGCCGAGGAGCTGGTGGTGGCGCTCGATGCCCTCGGCATTCGCTCGCCCTCGCCCGTCCAGCGACTCGCCATCCCTGCCTTCCTCGCGGGCAAGCCCGCCGTCGCCGTGGCCCGCACCGGCTCGGGCAAGACCTTCGCCTTCGGCGTGCCGCTCGTGCAGCGCCTGCGCGCCGTCGAGGCCAGCGAGGGGGCCGTCACGGCGCCCGCGCGGCCCCGCGGCGTGGTTCTTACCAGCACCCGCGAGCTGGTGGTGCAGACCACGCGCGTGCTCAAGGGCATCAGCCACGGGGCGCGCCAGCGAGTGCGCATGGTGAGCGGTGGCGAGCTGCCGGGTGAGACCAGGCGTCGCCTTGCGGAGCCATTCGACATCCTCGTCGCCAACCCGCCCCGCCTGGCCGCGCTCCTGAAGCAGGGCCTGGTCGACCTCGCCGACGTGCGCATCGCCGTGGTCGACGAGGTCGACACGCTCCTGGCCCCGGGCCAGCGACCCCCGGTCGAGGCGGTGCTCGCCGCGTCGCGACAGGCCGAGCTCTGGTGGGTGTCGGCCACCCTTCCCGAGCCCATCCGCCACTGGCTGTCCACCCGTCCCGTGCCGCCCGCGGTGTTGTGGTCGAAAGACGCCCACACCGCGCCCGACACGGTCACCACCAAGAACATCCCCATCAAGCCTGCCCAGAGGGCCGACGCCGCCAGCGACCTGCTCACCTCGATCGGCGACAAGGCGCGGGGCATCGTGTTCTGCAACCGGCGGGAAACCGCCGACGCCGCGGGGGCCGCGCTGGCGGAGCGCGGGCACGCGGCGGTGATCGTCCACGGGGGCCTCCTCCCGCGCGAGCGCAAGGCGGCGCTGGAGCGCTTCCGCGACGGCGAGGGGCGCGTGCTGGTGACGACGGAGCTGGCGGGCCGCGGGCTCGACCTGGTCGACCTCGCCTTCGTGCTCAACTGGGAGCTGCCCGAGCGTGCCAGCGACTACGTGCATCGCGTGGGGCGCGTGGGACGCATGGGTCGCAAGGGCAAGGTGTTCAACCTCGTCACCGACCGCGACCGTCACCTCATCGGGCAGGTGGAGCGCCTCGCGGCCGGCGGCACCCTCGACACCGGCGAGCCGCTCCGCTCCGCGCGCACGCGCAAGACGACAGCGCAGGGCGCCCGCGAGGCGGCGGCGCGGCGCAAGGAGGCCGGCGGGCCGCCCGTGAAGCAGTTCAAGGGCTAGCGGCGCTTGCGCCGCACCCCGAGCGTGGCGAGCAGCACGCCCATCGCGACGGGCCCCGCGTTGAGCACCGAGCACATCATGCTGTTGCTGTCGCTCACGTAGCCGTAGCCGTGCACCTCGAGCTGCATCACCTGGCCGGCGGCGCTGGCCGTCACCGTGGTGCTCACGTCGGGGTCGTACTCGTAGGTGTAGGTGTCGCCGACATCGGGCAGGAAGGAGCCGTTCTCGGTCCACTCGAAGCTCAGGCCGTACACGCGGCTGTCGTCGTCGAGCTCGCCCCAGGCGTGTACTTCGAGGGCGTCGCCCTCCTCCGCGCCCGACTCGGAGTCGCGCCGCGCGTCGATGTGGTCGATCTGCGCGTCGTTCACCCCGGTGAAGCTGAACTCCGCCACCTCGGTGCCGCCGCTGCTGATACCGACTTTGTACTCGCCGGTCTTCTGCGGTGCGACCACCACCCAGTCGGCGTCGTCGGGCCACACGCTGTCGTCGGGGGTGGCCACCGACTGGTCGCGGTCGTCGATGCCGAGGCCGCCGGCGCCGGCGAGCTGGGTGTCGCCGTGGAAGAAGTCGACGCGGAAGGCCGACTCGCCGCTCACGTAGCAGGCGGGATTCGACACGGGGTCGGGGTTCTCGGCCTCGTCGAGGTCGCTCGCGGCGCGTAGCTCCACCCGGTCGGGCACCTTCACCGCCACGTCGCCGCGGAGCACTTCGACGCCGTCCTCGTCGTAGACTCGCACCTCGGTGCTGCCCTCGCCCGCCGCGGTGGCCTCGAAGCTCATGTAGCGGTCGTCGGTGTCGTCCGACTCGCTCATCTGGAGCACTCCGCGCCCGACGCTGAGCACGCCGGGGTCGAGGCTCTCGAGGGTGTAGTCCTGAATTTCCGCCTCGGGGCCGTCGAGCAGGAACTCGAACTGGGCGCCGATCGCGTAGGGCGAGGCCAGCGCCACTTCGCTCCCGAAGGGATCGAGGTTGAGCCGGGTGTTGTCGTGGAGGGTCACGGGGGAACAGGCAAGAAGTAGTAGTAGCATGCCATGACTACTAGCAAGCAGCGTGCCACGAGGCAGCTTTCGTGGTTCCAAGCTAGAATCGTTGGGTGACGGCCACCGTGCCCGGTCCCGATTGCGATCCGCATGTCCGGCGCCGGCGCGCCCTGCTCGGCGCCTCGGTGGGCGCGGTCGCGCTCGCGGTGCTGGCCTGCTCGCCACCGCTCTGCCCCGCGGGCATGTCCGTCGTGAA
This sequence comes from Deltaproteobacteria bacterium, assembly GCA_016875315.1. Taxonomy (GTDB): domain Bacteria; phylum Myxococcota_A; class UBA796; order UBA796; family SXON01; genus SXON01. The sequence goes on from VGRQ01000217.1 coordinate 5,375, forward strand.
CAACAAGTTCTGCATCAGCGCCTACGAGGTGACGGTGGAAACCGAGGTGCGCGACGTTGCCGGCGAGCGTCGACCGGTCAGCACCGCCGTGTCGCGACGCGGCGTGTCGCCGACGACGGGGCTCTCGTGGCGCGCGGCGCGCGAGGTGTGCGCAGCCACCCCGCACGGGACGGGTTTCCAGCATCTCGTCACCTCCGCCGAGTGGGAAGACGCCGGCGACGGCGTGCCGGGCCCTGGCGGCGCCCGCTACCCCTACGGTGACGACTGGGTTCCTGGCCGCTGTGGCCTGCCCGACCCCGGCGCCGGGCCGCTGGCGCTCTCGGCGCCGCCGCGCACCGGGAGCTACGCCGAGTGCCGGGGCACCTGGAAGGTGTACGACCTGCTCGGCGGCGCCTGGGAGTGGGTGGATCCCGAGAAGACCCTCGACCTCGGGGCGGAGCTCGCGCGCGCGGCGTTGGCGCTGGACGGCGACGAGATCCGCGATGCCCCCGGGGCGAGCGTGGAGATCGTGTGGCCGGGCCCTGTAGACCTGGTCGGCGGGGGACAGGTTCGGCTGCGTGGCGATGGCCACGACTGGCAGGTCCCGCGTCGCGGCTGGCTCCACGCCGGCGGGGCGCGCGTGCCGGTGACGCTCCGCGCCCTCGCGGACGACGGGCGCCAGGCACAGCTCGTGGTCGATCGCTCGCGCGACGGCGAGCCCATCACCGAGAAGCGCGGCGGCGCCTACTACGCCGGCGCCGGCGTGGATCTCCGCTACGCCTACCAGGGGCACGACCCCGACTTCATCGGCAGCATCGGCTTCCGCTGCGCCGGGCCGCTCCTACACTGAGCGGTACTCGCGGGCGAGGCGCACGTAGGTCTGGCAGCCGAGGGCGATGCGTTGGAAGTCCTTCTCTCCGAGTTGCCTCACGACGCGCGCTGGACTGCCGAGCACCAGCGATCCCTCGGGGATGCGCATGCCGCTGGGCACCAGGGCCCCGGCGCCGACGATGCAGTGGCGCCCCACGTGGCAGTTGTCGAGCAGGATGCTCCCCATGCCCACGAGGCAGTCATCGTCGACCACGCAGCCGTGCAGGATGGCCCGGTGTCCCACCGTCACGCGATTGCCGATGCGCACCTCCGACAGCCCGCCGGTGGCGTGGGCGATGGCGCCGTCCTGGATGTTGGTCTCCTCGCCGATATACACCGCGCCCTGGTCGCCTCGGAGCACGGCAGTGGGCCAGAGCGAGGCCCGCGCCGCCATGTACACGTCGCCCAGCACGTGCGCGCCGGGGTGAACGAAGGCGGTGGGGTCGACCCTGGGCACGAGGTGCAGGTAGTTCTCGATCATCGCCCCTGTGCTACGCTCGCGGGCCCCCAGGAGCCACCGTGTTGCTGCTCGCCACCGAACGGGGCGGTGGACGACACGGTGGTCGGGGTGTCCTGGACCGGCGGTTTCTAGCCGAACAGCCCTCGTCGCTCGGGCTCGATGAGCCCCGCGTCGTCGTCCTTCACGCCGTTGACGCGGGTCGACACCGGGAAGGCTTCCATCGCCTCGGGGGGAAAGGGTCGGATCAGCGAGGCAGCACCCGGCTCGCCGAGCCAGCGCGCGTAGTCGCCGGGGGCGAGGATCACCGGCATCCGGTCGTGGAAGGGGGAAAGCACCGCGTTGGCAGCGGTGGTGACCAGCGCCACGGTGGGGACGGCCCCGGGCTCGTAGACGGCGCCGATCCCGAAGGGGCGCTGGTCTCTCATCCGGATGTAGAACGGGAGTCGCAGCTTGCCCTCCGCCTTCCACTCGTAGAAGCCGCTGCACGGGACGATGATCCGTCGTGAATTGAAGTTCTCGCGGAAGCTCGGCTTCTCCGTGATCGTCTCGCCTCGGGCGTTGATGAAGGGCTTTCCGTCCTTCGACCAGCGCGGGACGAGTCCCCACTTCATGCCGACGAGGCTCCGGTCGGCGGTCACCACCGCGATCGCCTGCGTGGGCGCGATGTTGTAGCGCGGCTCGAACAGGAACTCGGGGTGTTCGACCTGGAACTGCTCGTGGATCTCGTCGTTGGGGTGGTGCAGCGCGAAGCGTCCGCACATCTACGGCGCCCCGGCGGGGAAGAGTCGCGACAGCCCAGCGTGAATCGCCTCGGCGTTGTCGAGGAGGAGCTTCTCGCGGCGTGCCAGCTCTGCGCTCCCCTCCGCGCGCAGGGCCGCGGCCTCCTCGGGCGTGGCCGCCGCCTCGGTGCGCTCGGGCGGGATGCCACGGCCCATGTAGGGCCCCTCGTGCCACACCTTGAGATCGGCCGCGGCGAGCTGGGCGCGAAGCTCCCCGAGGCGCGAGCTGACACGCTGGCGGTAGCTGTCCACCGAGGCGAGCAAGGCACGGGCCTCGTCGTCGGCGGCGGTGGCCACGCGCAGGCGACTGGCGCCGAGCTCCAGCTCCCACTGGCCCAGGGCGGCAGTCTCGGCCACCCGGCCCCCGGCCACGCGCAGCACGTTGCCGCCGAAGCCCTCGCCCACGATGCGGGCGCCGTTTCGCGCGTAGAAGGTGCTCACGCCGATGCCCTCGGCGGGGATGGCCCCGGCGTTCCACACCACCCCGAACGTGGCCGGCCAGCTCGAGTCGTAGTGCAGCGTGGCGAGCTGGAACCAGCTGGTGCCGGGCTCCTGGTCGTTGACCACGCTCCCGCCGCTACAGGCCGCCTCGCTG
>VGRQ01000218.1 GCA_016875315.1 Deltaproteobacteria bacterium
TTCGCCGTGAGCGCCACGATCTGCGGGTCGAACTCGCGCACCCGGTCGGCCGCGTCCTTCGGGTAGAGGTTCTCGGCGTGCAGGTCGATCACCTGCACCGGGAAGCCGTGCTGGCGCACCCACGAGGCGAGCGACAAGAGCGACAGTGACGGAAAAATCCCGAGCTTCTCAGCAGCCTTCTTCGACAGAGGCTGCTGGTCGGCGGCCTCGTGGTACTTCATGAAGAGGATCTTGGTCTTCTTCTGGCTCAAGCGCAGCTCCAGCGGTGCGGGCATCGTAGCACCGGCCCTGGCCCCGGCCGGCGGCAAAAGCGCGCGCGGTGTCGGGACAGCTACAAGGCGCGCAGTTGCAGTAACCTTTGCATCCGAGCGCCCGAGGCTCTACACTCCGCCGGCGAGGTACACCCGATGACGTTCCTGGTCTTGCTTGCATGCGATGGTGGCGGCGGTGGCAACGGCACCGACACGTCCACCGACACCGGCTCCGATCACGTCGTGGTGGCGCCACCGCTGGTGATCAACGAGTTCCTGGCCAGTAACGACACCACCAACGCCGACAGTGCCGGGGAGTACGACGACTGGGTGGAGATCTACAACGCGGGCGACACCATCGTGCAGCTCGACGGCTTCTACGTCTCCGACGACGCGGACGAGCCGACCAAGTACGCGCTCCCCGAGGGACAGGGCATCGAGGCCGGTGGCTACCTGCTCGTGTGGTGCGACGGCCAGGCCGAGCAGCAGACCGCCACCGAGATCCACACGTCCTTCAAGCTCAATCGCAAGGGCGACTACATCTACCTGAACTACTACGATGGCATCGGCGTGGGGCAGGCCGACGCGGTGAAGTGGGAGGCCGACCAGGAGGCCGACATCGCCGCGGCGCGCGTGCCCGATGGCACCAAGTCGTGGGTCAACCAGACTCCGACTCCCGCCGCGAGTAACGGCGGGTAGGGGGAGCAGTTCTTGGCCTTGGCCCGCGCCTGCTGGCGAGCCGGCGCTCGCGGGAGCCCTCCCCTCCTCCTAGCGATACCACCCCCGGACCTCGCTGCTCCTCCCACGGATCCAGGTGCGCATCGTCTCGATCGCCTGCGCGGTGCTGCGCGAGGTCACGTAGTTTCGCGGGTCGTCGTCGATGTAGTCCACGATGAGCGCGTAGGTGCTGTCCATCAGCTCTTCCAGCTCCGCCGCGTCGATCGCGTCGAGGGTGGGTTCGAGAACGTTGGCGAAGTGCTCGTTGCAGGCGGCATCGCGCTGGCACTTCTGGCCCAGCGGTGAGCGCGCCGTCCCGAGGTTGCCGCCGTAGCTGGTGAAGCAGTAGTCCAGCCCGGTGGGGACCATGTACATCCTGCCGGTTTGGCCATGGTCGAAGTACACGCGGTAGTTGTTGGAGGCAAAGGCGTAGCCGTCCCACTGTCCCGTCCAGGCCTCGGTGATCTGGAAGGCGGCGTACCGGTCCATGTCGACGATCGGCGCGAGGTTGCCGTCGACGTCGTCGCTCAGGAGCGCGTCGGTGACCGCCTGGACGTCGGCCCAGTCCATCTCCGTGCCGCTCTCGAGCTCGAAGTTCCGTGTTTCCCGCGTGCTGAAGTCGGCGTGGTCGTAACTGTCCGGGTAGTAGGGGTAGCCGCCCTCGTACAGGTTGCCGTCGCGATTGCCGAAGTTGAGGTCGAGGTAGTCGCGATCCGGCGTTTCCACGTTGCTGTAGAGGCCGTACACCTCGTCGTTGACGCTGACCCAGGCGTAGCCCACGCGGGCCGCCGCGTGACCGGCGGCGCGGAAGGCCGCGTAGGCGACGACCTCGTGGACCTGGGTCTCGTCGTGCAGCATGTTGTTGAGGGTGATCTTCCCCTTCCCGTGGTAGGACTGCTCGGGGATGTAGCGGTTGAAATCAACCTTGAACGCTGACTTGCCGTTGAGGTCCTGGAAGGATCCCGAGCCCTTGAGGCGGATGCCCACCTGCTCGTAGCGCTCGCCATCCACCACGACGCTGCCCTCGACGTACTCCTTCGGATCACGACGCAGCAGCCGCATCGCGTCTTCACTCAGCTCGATCTGGATGGTGTGCACGCGGTCGAGCTCGTAGAGTCCGTCGTAGTCGTCGGGCTCGTCGCCGGTGTCTTCCGCGGTGTCTTCCGGCGGATCGCCCGTGTCCGTGCCGGGAATGTCCTCGGTGGCGGAGTCGCCGCCCCGGCGGCTGGGCGTGTCGCCTCCGATCTCGAGGTCGACCATCCCCACGCAGGCCAGGAGGAAGGACATCGCAAGCATGCACACACGATAACCGCGCCCCGCGGGGCTCGCTGGCGTGGTGTGGTATACAGCCTCGCCCGGAGACCACGCCGCTGCAGTTGTTCCGCACCGCCCTGCTCGTCGGCATTCTGGGTTGCGATGGCACCGGCTCCACCGAGCCCGGACCGGGCGTGGTGCAGGGACGCGACGCGCGCGACACCCTGGTCATCGCCACGGCGTTCGACCAGAAGGACCTGCTGAGCCCCTTCGCCACGGCCGCGCTCGACCTGCAGGTGCTGGAGCTCATCGGCGCCACGCTGCTGGCCAGCGATTTCGACTGCGGCCTGGTCTTCCGACCCCGCCTCGCGACCGCGTGGAGTTGGAGCGAGGACGGCAAGACCCTCTCGATGACCCTGCGCGACGACGTCAAGTGGTCGGACGGCGAGCCCGTGGACGCCGACGACGTGAAGGCCTTCTTCGACCTCGTCACCGACCCGGCTGCCCAGAGCCCCCGAGCGTACCTCGCGCAGAAGCTCGTGCCCGGCGCGAGGCCACGCGTGGTCGATGCTCACCACCTGGAATTCGAGTTCGTCGAGAGGGGCGACCCCACCGCGATGCTGGCGCTCGTCGGCTCGCTCCCGCCGGTCCCCGCGCACCGCCTGGCGGGTATCGACCCCGCCGCCGCCAAGACGAGCCCGCTCAACGTGCAGGCACCGCTCGCGTCGGGGCCCTGGCAGGTGAGGGAGTGGGCCCGAGGCGACCGGCTCGTGCTCGAGCCGAACCCGGGCTGGCCGGGTGCCCGCCCGGGGCTCGAGCGGGTGATCTTCCGGGTGATCCCTGACTACACCACGCGGGTCCTGGAACTCGAGCGTGGCGGCGTCGACCTCGTGGAGAACATCACCGTCACCGACGCCGACCGGCTCCTGGAGAAGGCGCCCGACGTGCGGCTGGTTCGCCGTGGTGTGCGCGGGCAGCACGACATCATCTGGAACGGCATCGATCCCGCCGAGCGCGCCGCCCGCACCGAGGCCGCGGCGGCCAAGGGCAAGCCCGCCGACCTCGACCGGCTGCCACCCCACCCCCTCTTCGGCCAGCCCGCCGTGCGACGCGCGCTCACCCGCGCCATCGACATCGACACCATCCTCCGCGACGTCGCCACGTCGCCGCGCACGGGCGAGGTGTACGGGCGGCCGAGCATCGGCACGATCTCCCCGGCGTTGTGCGGCTACCACAACGACGCGCTCGTCCCCATCGCCCACGACCCCGTCGGCGCGCGCGCCGGGCTGGCGAAGGCTGGATGGACCGACACCAACGGCGACGGCGTGGTGGACAAGGACGGGCGTCCCTTCCGTTTCACGCTCTCCACCTCGGCGGGTTCCGACACGCGCCGCCTCATCGCCGAGCGCGTGAAGGCCCAGCTCGCCGAGGTGGGCGTCGACGCGCAGGTGGAGACGATGGAGTCCGGCGCCCTCGGCGAACGCCTCCGGACGCGCCAGTTCGACGCGGCGCTCTCTGGCTGGTCGGCGGCGCTGTACGTCGATCCCACGTCGTCGTGGGGTCGCGACAGCGACTTCAACTACGCGAGTTACCAGGACCCCCGCGCGCTGCAACTCTTGTCGCGTGGGCTCGCCGAGACCGACCCGCAGAAGGCGCAGGGCACGTGGCGGGAGTTCCAGTCGGTCGTGTACGCCGACCAGCCCTGGACCTTCCTGTACTGGGTCGACGAGGTCGTCGCCGTCTCCAAGCGATTTGAAAACACGACGATCGACGTCGTGTCGCCCTACCGGCGGCTGGAGGAGTGGACCGTTCCCCCCGGTTCGGTCAAGCGGGCTACACTGCCGGAGTGATGGCCGACCTCTGGCACCTGATCCTCGGCCTCGTCCGCGGCGTCGCGTTCATCGTCGGCGCGCTCTGGGTGGGCGGCTACCTGCGCGGGCTGGCCCACGCCTGGCTGGAGTGGCGCGTGGATCCCACCTGGCGCGGGATCCTCTCGCAATTCGTGCGCTTCCTCCCGCTGGTGCTCGTGATGCAGACGGTGCTCGAGGGCATCGGCATCCCCTCCACCAGCTACATCGCCGGGGTCAGCGCGGCGGGGCTGGCCATCGCGCTGTCGCTGCGCGACAGCCTGAGCAACGCGGCGAGCGGCGCGATCCTGTTGACCACGACGCCCTTCCGCGTGGGCGACATGGTGACGCTCGGCGGCGTCCACGGGACGGTCAAGCGAGTGGGCTTCCTCACCACCGAGGTCGAAACCGACGACGCCCGCCTCGTCACGCTCACCAACGACCGCGTCTTCTCTAGCAACATCGAGCGACACGGCCTCGACGAGCGGATGCGCGTGGAGATGCCAGTGCGCCTGCCCGTGGCCCAGCTCGACGAGGCCCGGCTCGCTCGCCTGCGGGAGGCGGCCGGTCCCGGGGGACTCGTCACCATCACCGAGATCGACACCGTCGCCGGCGCGCGCCTCGTCGTGAAGCGTTGGTGCACGCCCGCCGAGGCCGTCACCACGCGCGAGGCGCTCGCCGTGGCCCTCGCGCGCGTGGCGCTCTCCCCCGCCGAGGGCACCTGATGTCCTTGCTGTGGCTGGCGCTGGCCCTCGCCGCCGAGGGCGACGGTCCCCTGGTCACCCTCACCCTGAGCGATGGACAGCAGATCGAGGCGCGCGTGCTCGCGCGCAACGAACGGACGATCATCATCGAGCTACGCGACGGCCAGCGCATCGAGTTGCCCGCGAGCGCCGTCGACACCCTCGGGAGCGCGCCCAACGCGGCGCCGGCGACGGGAGCCTGGGGAGGCGACCCCAACCGGAGCCGGTACTTCTACGGCCCATCCGCCTACTCGCTCGGGGCCGGGCGGGGCTACCTGGCGCAGCGCGCGCTGGCGATCACCTCGGTCGGGGTCGGCGTCACCGACTTCTGGGACCTGGAGGCCGGCGCCATCCTGCCACTCTTGCTCACCGAGGCACCCGTCGCCGTGGTGAGCACCAAGCTCTCGGCCAGGGCTGGCGAGCGTGCTCGCGCGGGCGTGGGGACGCAAGTCTTCCTCACGCCCGAGGGATCACTCGGCTTCGTGTTTGCCAACGGCACCTACGGCAACGAGGACCGCCACGCCACGGTGGCCGCCGGTGTGCTCGCCAGCTTCGACACGGGCGAGATCGGCGCCGACATCGTCACCACGTCCGTCAACTGGCGCCTCGGCGAGAAGACCTCGGTCATCGGCGAGGTGTGGTGGACCTACTGGCCGGAAGGGGGCATCTGGCCCGACACCCACTTCTTCATCGTCCCGGCCGGCGGGGCACGCCTGTTTGGCCCCAAGTTCGCGGTCGACCTCGGGCTGGTGCCGATCTTCACCGGCGAGCCCTACGTGCCGGTGGTGCCGGTGCCGTGGGTCAGCTTCGCCTGGAACTGGTCGCTGAAGAAGTCCTAGCCGCGGGTGGAATTTCCGAGGCGTGCCCATTACAAGCGCGCGCCCCCGAACTCCCCGAGGAAGAAATGCCCGCTGCCAGCTTCAAGTCGGTCGTCGAGATGTTCCACCACCGCGTGCGCAGCACGCCCGACGCCGAGGCCTACTTCTATCGCAAGGGGAGCGAGTGGCAGTCGATGTTCTGGAAGGACGTGGGCCACCGCGCGCGGGCAATCGCCTGCGGCCTGCGGTCTCTCGGCATCAAGGACGAGGACCGCGTGTGCATCCAGTCCGGCACGCGCGTGGAGTGGATCCTCGCCGACATGGGCATCCTCTGCTCGGGCGCCGCCTGCACCACCATCTACCCCTCGTCCACGCCCGAGGAGGTCGCCTACATCGTCAACGACTCGGGCGCGCGCATGGTGTTTGCCGAGAACGACAAGCAGGTGGCCAAGCTCCAGTCCAAGCGGGCGGAGATGCCCAACCTCGTCAATGTCATCGTGTTCGACGGCGCGGCCAGCGCCGACGGCTGGGTGCTGAGCCTCGACGACCTCGAGAAGCGCGGCGCCGGCTGGGACGCTGCCAACGCCGGCGAGTACGACCGCTTCACCGACGCCGTGGGCCCCGACCACCTCGCCACGCTCATCTACACCTCCGGGACCACGGGCAACCCGAAGGGCGTCATCCTCAACCACTCCTGCTGGGTGTTCGAGGGCGAGGCCATCGACGCGCTCAACATCATGACGCCGGCCGACAAGCAGTACCTCTTCCTGCCGCTGGCCCACAGCTTCGGCAAGGTGCTCGAGTGCGCGCAACTGCGCATCGGTTTCTCCACCGCGGTCGACGGCGACATCGACAGCCTCGTGGCCAACCTCGCGGTGCAGAAGCCCACCTTCATGGGCGCCGTGCCCCGCATCTTCGAGAAGGTCTACAACAAGATCGTCTCGGGCGCGCGCGAGAAGGGCGGCGTGAGCCTCAAGATCTTCACCTGGGCGGTGGGCGTGGGCAAGGAAGTGTCGCAGGCCCGGCAGAAGGGAGAGGAGCCGGGCGGCTTCCTCATGTTCAAGTACTCCGTCGCCGACAAGCTCGTGTTCTCCAAGATCCGGGCCGTGTTCGGCGGCCGAATCCGCCTGTTCATCAGCGGCGCGGCGCCCCTCTCCCGCGAGATCGCGGAGTTCTTCCACGGCGCCGGGGTCTTCATCGCCGAGGGCTACGGCCTCACCGAGTCGAGCGCGGCCAGCTTCGTCAACCGGCCCGACGCCTACCGCTTCGGCACCGTCGGGCAGCCCGTGCCCGGCGTGGAAGTGCGCATCGAGAAAGACGGCCAGGAAGTGGCCGCCGGGGAGGACGGCGAGATCCTCATCAAGAGCCCCGGCGTGATGAAGGGCTACTACAACAAGGCCGAGCAAACGGCCGAGGCCCTCGACAGCCGTGGCTACCTCCACACCGGCGACGTGGGACACATCGCGGAGGGCGGCTTCCTCCGCATCACCGACCGCATCAAGGACCTGATCAAGACCTCGGGCGGCAAGTACGTGGCGCCGCAGGAGCTGGAGGGGCGTCTCAAGCTCAAGAGCACGCTCATCTCGCAGGTGATCGTCCACGGCAACAACCGCAACTTCTGCGTGGCGCTGGTCACGCTGAACCCGGACTCGACCCCGGCCTGGGCGCGCAAGAACGGCCTCGCCTCCGACAAGTACGACGACCTCGTCAAGGACGACAAGATCCGCGCCGAGATCCAGACCGCTGTCGACGCGCTGAACAAGGACCTGCCGAGCTACTCGACGGTCAAGCGCTTCGCGATCCTCGAGCAGGACCTGTCGCAGGAGGCGGGTGACATGACCCCGTCGTTGAAGGTGAAGCGCAAGGCGGTGGAGGCCAAGCACAAGGCGCTGTTGGACAGCTTCTACGAGGGGGCGCTCGCGAGCGTGTAGTGAGGGACGGCCAAGACACCCCCTCGCTAGCTCGCGGGGGCCCGGCTACTCAGGTGTTTGTACCGGCCGAGTCTCCAGGCCGGCCTGCGGCCGGGGGGGTCCTGTCACCCCTGGCGTCCCCATCGGCTTCGCTGCGCTCCGCGATGGGGCGCGCCAGGGGTGCCACCCCCGGTCTCTGGACGAGGGCGGCCGGTACAAACACGAGTGGCCACCCCGCTGGGCTTGGGGGTGGCTTGGCCTCGATCGTCACCGCGGCACGCGGGAGTCTCGCGACTTGAGGGTCGATGTCGCTTGCGATGACGCTGTCGCTGTCGCTGCCGATGTCGCTTGCGATGGCGACGGCGAGGGCGAGGGCGATGACGCCCACGCCGTCGATGTCCCTTTCGACGTCGCTGTCGCTGTCGCTGTCGATGTCGACGTCGACGCCGACGCCGCCGGGCTCCTAGCGCCGGCGGCGGGCGGCGAGTAGGGCCAGGGCGGCGGGGAGGATCG
>VGRQ01000219.1 GCA_016875315.1 Deltaproteobacteria bacterium
GCACACGCTGTTGAAGGGACCAAGAGTGCCGCTGCTCCTGGAACTCCCGCCCTACCGCATGCCTCGGCTCGCCACGGTGCTGCGGCAGATGTGGATGCGGGCCAAGACCTTCCTCACCGAGGCGGGCACCACCATCATGGCGGTGACGGTGGTGTTGTGGGCGCTGTTGTACTTCCCCCGCGACGTGCAGCTCAGTCGCGACTATGACATGCTCCGGGCTGGTGCGAGCGATGAGGTGGCCGCCCAACTCAGCGCCGAGGAGTCGGCCGAGCGCCTCGCCCAGAGCTACGGCGGTCGCATGGGCAAGGCGATCGAGCCCATCATCGAGCCGCTCGGCTACGACTGGAAACTCGGCGTGGGCGTGGTGGGCGCCTTCGCCGCGCGCGAGGTGTTCGTGGCCACGATGGGCGTGATCTACGGCATCGGCGACGACGCCGACGAGGCGAGCGAGCCCCTGCGCGAACGCATGCGCGCGGAGCGCCGTCCCGATGGATCACCCCTGTGGACGCCGGCGGTGGGCGCCTCGCTGATGGTGTTCTTCGCGCTCTCGGCGCAGTGCCTGTCCACCCTCGCCGTGGTGCGCCGCGAGTCGGGCTCCTGGCGCTGGGCGGCGTTCTTGTTCGCGTACATGACGGCGCTGGCCTGGGTGGGTGCCTTCGTCGCGTACCGCGTGGTCGGAGCGCTCGCGGCGTGAGCACGCGAATCAGTCCACCGCGCAGCGGCTGGGCGAGCTGACTGGTGTTCTTCCTCCTGGCCTGCGTCGCCGAGACCGTCGACTCGGGGCATAGCGCGTTGCCCGGTTGCAGGATCTGCACCCTCGCGGGGAGGAAATCGAGCTTCGCTCTCACCTCAACGCCTACACCATGCCGGTCGAGGAGGTGACCGGCGCTGTCCTATCGGAGTAGGGGCCGCGCGTCGCAAGCGATGACCGGGCCGCCGAGGTCGAGCTGCACCGGCTGGCGTGCACCCACCAGCGTGTGACCCGCGGGAATCTCCACGCTCTCCCCGGCGTTGACCAGCGCATCCCCGGCGGCGTACACCGCCACCGCGTCGGCGCTCTCGCCCGGGCGCAGGACCGTCACCCGCCCCTCGAAGCGGTCGCGACGCACCATCCAGTTCAAGTCGACGCAGGGGCCATCGACGAGCGCGCAGTCGACGGGGTCTTCACCCGCGAAGCGGAAGGGGACGAGCCAGTCGTCGAGCATCACGAGCTTCCCGCGCACGGTGAGCAAGCAGCCCTCGCCCTCCAGGAGCACGATGAAGCGCTCGTAGCCGGCGAAGTCGGAGAAGGGGTTGTCACTGGCGACGATGGCGCGGCTCAGCCGCCAGCCGGCCGGCTCGTCGCCGGAGGTGGCGATCAGCGCCGTGGTCCCGCCGCCGTTCTTCCACGGCATGCGACGGTAGGCGTCGGGGGGGATGACGATGTTCATCGGCGTCTCATTCTTCCACCTCCGCCGCGTGGGCGCAGTGGGCCACCAGCGGGCAGCGGTCGCAGCGCGGGGCGCTGGGGCGACAGGCGAGCGCGCCAAGATCGAGCATCGCCCAGTTGAAGCGCCGGGGATCGGTCGCGGCGGCCGCCAACGCCCGCCCTACCTGCTCCAGCACCGGGTCGTCGCGAAGGTCGGGACGAAGCCGCGGCGCGAATACCCGCTCCACGATGCGCGCGAAGTTGACGTCGAGCAGGAACGTCGCCTCGCCGTTTACCGCGCAGAGAAAGGCCGCGGCCACGTACTGGCCCACGCCGGGGAGGGAGAGCAGTTCCTCTCGTGTGTGCGGCATGTCGCGACCAGCAAGTGCCTTGGCCAGCCCCTGGAGCACGGCGGCCCGCTTCCGTTGGAAGCCGAGCGGACGCAGCGCCGATTCCACCGCTTCCCGCGGTGCGGCGGCGAGCGAGGCCGCGTCGGGGAACTGCGCGAAGAAGCCGGGGAGAAGGGCATCCACCCGGGGGCTCATCGTCTGCTGCAGGCACACCTCGGCCACGAGCACTTGCCACGGGGTGAGTTCCCCTCGTCGCCATCGGAAGTCACGCGCGTTCTGCGCGTACCAGGCCTCCAGCAAGCGAGGCACCGCCTCGATCGCCGAGGCGCGCTCGCTCACCACGGCGCGGGCAACGTGCTCGTGGGTGCGGGGGCGGCGCCTGGCGCTGGCTACTTGATCACCTTGAGGATCTCCTCCGCGATCGCCCGTGCCATCAGCGGGGGGACGGCGTTTCCGACCAGCGTGTATTGCGGCACCTCGTCCTTGCGGCGGTGGCCGCCGGTGGTGCGCTTGCCCTGGAACACGAAGCTGTCGTCGAAGGACTGGAGCCGCGCCATCTCGCGCACGGTGGGGGCGCGGGGAACGCGGTAGTGGATGAAGTCGTCGGGGATGGTGACGATGGTGGGCGCGGGACGGTCGGCCAGGAGCGGCGTGTAATCTCGCTTGCCCGTGCCTAGGCCGCGGGCGGCCAGGTTGGCGGCGGTGTCGTCCTCGAAGTCTCCGGCGTCGAGGATGGCCTGGTAGCGGTCAGTCACCTTCTGGTTGTGGGCCGCCGCCAGGTGGTTGTGCAAGTTGCCGAGTGTCAGTTTCCCGGCGGCGTAGTCCTCGTGGTCGTAGGCGTGCGCCGGGGGCCGCTGCGTGGCGAGGCGTCCCTGTCGCGACCACTCGGCGAACGTCCGGTCGCCGCCTGGCCTTCCGTCCACCTCGCGCGCAGGCACGTCCGGCTGGCGGACGGGGCGGTAGTCGCGCGCCTCCTGCCCGGCATCGAGGAAGTCAAGGTCCCAAAGGGCCTCTTGTGCCGTCACTCGCTGGCCGGGTTCCACGCGCCGCGGCACATGGTGGACGAGCGGCTGGTCGCGGCGGCAGCCGATGAAGACCACGCGGCGGCGTCGCTGGGGCACGCCGTAGTCGCTGGCATCGAGGGTGAGTGGGCCCGTGCAACGGTAGAGCCGCGCGTCGGCGCAGGCGGCGCGCAGGTCGGGGCGCAGGGTGGCCACTCGGTCGAGGCACTCGGCGGGGGTGAGCAGGGCCGTCCGTAGCGCCGTGGCGAGGTCGATCCCGGGCAAGCGCTGGAGCGCGTCGAGGCAGCGCTCCACGATGGCCGCGGGCTGGATGGCGTCGACGAAGCGGTCGAAGTCCTCCACGAAGGCGTCGTTGTCGATGTCGGCGTGGCCCTTCTCCCGGGTGATGGTGTCGGCGAGCCGCGCGAGTTGGGCGCCGCGCGCGAGCATCCGGATGCCGTGGCGCACGGTAGCCACGTCGCGGCTGGTCTTGCTGGTCTTGTAGTCGAGGCCGGACCGCGTGGCCTCGCGGAAGGCATCGTCCACGGCAGCGGCGTAGGCGTAGGCGTCGCCGTCGCGAGACAGGCGCAGCCGGAGCCAGCCTTCCTCCCCGTCGCCCAGCTTGGCGGCCACCGCGCGCACCGCCGCCTCGTCGACCATCGCCGCGATCTCGCGGAGGATGCGGTCCTTGTGGGCGCCGCCGTCCTTGGTGAGGATGCCGGGGACGTTCTCCATTACGAAGTACTTGGGCGTCAAACGCTGAATCACCCGGAGGTAGCCCGCGAACAGGTCGTCCTTCTTGTCGTTCTTGCGACGGCGCCCGGCGAGGCTGAAGCTCTGGCAGGGCGGGCCGCCGCACACCACGTCGACGGGACGGTGCACCAGCGCGCAGAGCCGGTCGACGAAGTCAGGGGCCTTCACGTCGGCGCGCAGGAACGGGAGATCGAGGCCGAGCTGGTCGTTGTAGCGCAGCCGGTGTGTGAGCTCGCAGTTCTCGTTGAGGTCGCTCGCGGCGAGGAACGCGTACCGGCCGCCGCCCTCGGCCTGGAGGAAGCCCTCGGAGAAGCCGCCGGCGCCGGCGAAGAGGTCGATGAAGGTGACGGAGAGGGGCACCGGAGACGGTTACTCGGGTGGGCGGGACGGGGCCAGTTGGCGCCGTGCACCTCCCTCAGCGCGTGACGAGCGCCCTGAGGTTGCTGCCGTCGTTTCGAATGCGGTACTGGGTCTCGTCCACCACGTCGCCCGAATCCATGTAGAAGTCGATGACCGGGCCATCGTCGACGGAGTGGTCACTTCCGACGGAGATGGTCCCCCGCTGGTGGCTCCCGGTGACCTCCCCGCGCTCCATGTCCTCGGTCGCGGTGCCGTGCATGGGCTGCAGCCTGACTGGCAGGACGACGCGGCGCAAGCGCGCCAGTGCCCTCTTCTCGCCCCTCTGGCTCGGTCGGCAACACGCTCCTCGGGCGAACCCCACGCCGGGTGCCTCGCTCGACACCGACAAGGGCGTACCCGCCGGCAGGGTGAGTGCCCACTCCCCGTTGCGGTCGCTCACGGTTGCCGCGTCGGCGGCGAGGTTTGATGTCGCCGCTGTGCCAGGCTTGTACCGTTGCGTCCGTGACCGAATCACCGTCTTGGAAATCGATCACCCGACCTTCCACCGAGTGATCGGTCATGCACACCGCCTTGGGCTCGTCCCAGGCCGTGCCGAGGCAGCTATCGTCGGCGTCGTAGGGTTCCTCGATGTACACGAAATCGGCGAAGGACAGCGACGAGCCGGTGTCGGTGTCGGTGTCGGTGTCGGTGTCCGTGTCGGAGTCGCTGTCGGTGTCGCTGTCGGTGTCCGAGTCGCTGTCGGTGTCGCTGTCGGCGTCCGCGTCGGTGTCGGCGTCCGCATCGCCGGTATCGCCGCTATCCTTGCCGGGCTCGTCCTGGATGCACGCGAGGAGGAGGATCATGGCCTAGCCTAGCGCCTCTTCCACCAGTTGCGCCTGCTCGGCGAGGTGACGATCCATGTAGCCGGTCGCCGGCGCGGCGCTCGCCTTGCGCCCGGCGTAGCGCAGCATGATGCCTGCCTCCAGGCACCACATCGCCACGCTCGGCCAGCCCCCCATGTTCTTGGGTTCTTCCTGGCACCAGATCACCTCCGCGCCGGGATGCCGAGCCAGCTCGGCGCGCAGGGCGTCGAGCGGGAAGGGGTAGAGTTGTTCCACCCGGACGAGCGCCACGTCGCGGCTGCCGCGCGCCGCGAGCAGGTCGTAGTACACCTTGCCCGAGCAGAGCACCACGCGCTTGCGACCGGCCCCGTCGCCGATGAGCTCCTGGAAGCCGCCGCGCGCGAGATCGTCAAGCGGCGACGACACCGTGCGCAACAGCGACTTCGGGGTGAACACCACCAGCGGGTCGCGCACCTTCCGCATCACCTGTCGTCGCAGGAGGTGGAAGATCTGCGCCGGCGTCGTGGCGTTGACACACTGCATGTTGCCCTCGGCGCACATCTGCAAGAATCGCTCGATGCGGGCCGAGCTGTGCTCCGGGCCCTGTCCCTCGTAGCCGTGGGGCAAGAACAGCGTCAGCCCGGAGAGGCGATTCCACTTGGCCTCGCCGGAGCTGATGAAGTTGTCGAAGATGATCTGCGCGCCGTTGGCGAAGTCGCCAAACTGGGCCTCCCAGATGACCAGCGCCTCGGGGAAGTCGAGCGAGTAGCCATACTCGAAGCCGAGCACGGCGGCCTCGCTCAGGAGCGAGTTGAACACGTCGAAGGGCGCCTGGCGGCTGTCGATGTGTTGGAGGGGGCACCACGCGGCGCCGGTGGTCTGGTCGCGCACCACCGCGTGACGGTGGGAGAAGGTACCACGCCCACAGTCCTGGCCGGAGAGCCTCACCCGGTGGCCCTGTGACACCAGCGAGGCATAGGCGAGCAGCTCACCGGCTGCCCAGTCGATGGGCTTGTTGCCGGAGGCCTGTTCCTCGCGCAGCTTGTACACGCTCCGCGCCAGCTTGGGGTGGAGGTTGAAGCCCGCGGGCACCTGGTTGAGCACCCGCAAGAGGTCGGACAGGCGCCCGGCGGGTACCGCCGTGTCGACGATGTCGTGCTTTCCACCGTGGTAGTGGGCCCAGAGGTCGTGCATGGCGCTGGCGGCGGGCGGGCGGCCGTTCGACTCCTTGACATAGCGGAGGGCGCCGTCGAGCTCCGCGCGGAAGTCGGCCTCCAGCTTGTCGGCCGTTTCCCGGGTGATGGATCCCTTCTGGATGAGTCGCCGCAGGTAGCCCTCGCGCACGCCCGGGTGCTCGGCGATGCGGCGGTACATGATCGGCTGGGTGTAGGCGGGCTCGTCGGTCTCGTTGTGGCCGTGCCGCCGGAAGCAATACATGTCGATGATGACGTCGCGAGCGAACTTGTTGCGCCACTCCACGGCGATGCGCACCACCTCGGCCACCGCCTCCGGGTCTTCCCCGTTGACGTGGAAGATGGGCACGCCCAGCATGCGCGCCACGTCTGTCGAGTAGGGCGTGGAGCGGCCCTCGGTGGGGGTGGTGGTAAAGCCGATCTGGTTGTTGACGACGATGTGGACCGTGCCGCCCGTCCGGTAGCCGGGGAGGTCGGACAGGTTGAGCACCTCGGGGACGATCCCTTGCCCGGCAAACGCCGCGTCGCCGTGGATGAGCAGCGCAAGGCCCGATCGCCGCTCGGTGTCGTGGACGCGCTCCATCTTGGCGCGCACGCGCCCCACCACCACCGGGTTGACCGCCTCGAGGTGGGAGGGGTTGAAACACAAGGCGAGGTGAACGCTGCCGCCGTGGCGTGTGACGTATTCGGAGCTGTAGCCGAGGTGGTACTTCACGTCGCCCGATCCCTCGCTGGGCGCGTCGTGTTGTCCCGCGAACTCGGCGATCATCTTGGCCGGCGGCTTGCGCAGCACGTTGAGCAGCACGTTGAGCCGCCCGCGGTGGGCCATGCCGATCACCACCTCGCGCACGCCGTTGCGGGCCGACTCCTCGATGACCATGTCCATCAGCGGGATGAGCGACTCGCCGCCCTCCAGCGAGAAACGCTTGTTGCCCTGGAACTTCACCCCGAGGAAACGCTCGAAGCCGTCGGCGCGCGTGAGCAGGTCGAGCACGCGCAGCTCGCCCTCGCGGTCGAGGGCCGGGCGCTCGAAGCGGCGCTCGAATTGCTCGACCACCCAGTGTTTCTGGGCAGTGTCGCGGATGTTCATGTACTCCACGCCCACGCTGCCGCAGTACACCGCGCGCAGCCGGTCGAGCACCTGGCGCACGGTGGCGTGCTCGGGCATGCCGTACATCGGCACGGTGCTCACCTTCACGTCCATGTCGGCGGCGGACAGGCCGAAGTAGGCGGGGTCGAGCTCGGGGTGGGGCTTACCGGCCTCGAGGCCGAGCGGATCCACCCGCGCCGCGTCGTGGCCGCGCACGCGGTAACTGTTGACCAGTCGCGACACCTTGGCCTGGCGGTCGGTGGCGTCGTACTCGCCGGTGGCGGCGGCGGCCGGGTTGAAGATGCTCCGGGCGGGCACCTGCGGAGGGAGAAAGCCCTCGAGGGCCTCGAGGTAGGCGGCGTTGTCGCCTGAGAGCGCGCTGTCGTGGGCCATGGGGGCGGAGTATCGCGGCGGGCTCAGGCGGGGTCGGTGGGCCGTCCCCGGGTGCCCGGGGACGGGTCGCCCCGATTATGGTCGCGCCGTGCCTCGTCTCACCGTCACCACCCTCAACGTCAATGGGATCCGCAGCGCCGAGCGCCGAGGATTCTCCGCGTGGCTGGCGCGCGCGAAGCCCGACGTGCTCTGCCTCCAGGAGGTGCGCGCCGACGAGGAAACCACGCCGCCGGAGCTATGGAAACCCACGAGCTACGCGGCACGCTATTTCCCAGCGGCGAAGAAGGGCTATAGCGGAACGGCAGTGTGGTCGCGGCGGAAGACGGTGAAGTTCAGCGTGGGCACCGGCCACGCGCGGGGCGACGCCGAGGGCCGCGCCGTGGGGGTACACCTGCCGGGGCTCGACGCCTGGTCGCTCTACATGCCGAGCGGGTCGAGCGGTCCCGACCGGCAGGCGTGGAAGTTCGAGTACATGGAGCACGTGTTGCCCTGGCTCGATGGGCTCCTGGCGTCGGGCCGTCCCACCATCGTGTGCGGCGACATCAACATCGCCCACACGCCGATGGACATCAAGAACGCGAAGTCCAACGAGAAGAACTCCGGCTTCCTGCCCGAGGAACGCCGATGGCTCGAC
>VGRQ01000220.1 GCA_016875315.1 Deltaproteobacteria bacterium
GCTCACCTACGCGCGGCTGGTGCTCGGCGAGGCGCCGTGCCCGCGCCCGGCCTTCCGCGTGGTGGCGCCGCCGCGCGACAGCCGGGGCCGCAAGGAGCGCCTGCTCTGCGGTTCGCTCGACGGCGACGTGCTCACCTGGGTGGACCGGCTCGACAAGCACGCCAGCGAGGCCAACATCGCGTGGGACAACCTGTCGCGGGGCGACGGGCTCGACCTCGCCCCGGCTGGACGACGGGTGGGCCCATCGACGGAGCTTCGCCCGTGGCGTCGGCCTTCTGACGGGTAGTCATCGGCGGCTGGGAGCGACACAAGGCAGGTCGGAGGCACCGTGATCCTATTCCTGCTCGCCTGTGGACATCCCCTCGACAGCGCCGACTCCGGCGCCGACCCCAGCGGCTCCACCTGCACCTCTGGCCACTACTGGGAGGGCGGCAACGAGGAGTCTCCGGTGATGAACCCGGGGCAGGACTGCGTCGCCTGCCACCGCTCGGGCGAGGGCCCCGACTACACCCTGGCCGGCACCGTGATGGGCGACTACGACGACGAGGACGACTGCAACGGGGTGGAGGGCGTGGTGGTGAGCATTCTCGATGCCGACGGAAAGCGCATGTCCCTCACCACCAACGCGGCCGGCAACTTCTACACCAACGATGACTTCGCGTTGCCGTACACCGTGTCGATCGAGAAGGACGGCGCCACCCGGGAGATGGCGAGCGAGCAGGACGATGGCGCCTGCAACCGCTGTCACACGGCCGCGGGCGAGGAAGGGGCGCCGGGGCGGATCGTGGCGCCCTAGTCGGGCAACCACTCCACCACGAGGTCCACCGACTCCGTCACCGGGTGGCAGCCGTACTCGTCCATCTCCACCGTCACCAGCTCCATGTCGGTGGTGTGCCCGTCGGCGGTGCCGTACACCTCGATGTCGCCCCACGCCTCCTCGCCGCACCACCAGGTGTCGCCATCGGGCTCGCAGGCCACCGGCTCCATGTCGGCGTCGGCGTAGCCCCACCACACCTCGGGGTTGTCGAGTGCCTCGCCGCTGGAGCCCACCAGGGTGGCCTGCACCGCGTGGACGATCTCCGCCGTGCACGCCACCTCTTCCAGCGTGACCGCCAGCACCTCGCCCTCGACGTGGCACCCGTCGTCGGTCATCCCCACCTCGACCGTCTCGGTGACGGTGACGAAGCCCTGCTTCGCCACGGTGACGACGATCGTCCCCGGTTGTTCCCAGCCGCAGGCGTACTGCCCGTCGTCCCAGGACTCGCAGTCCGCCGCCTCGCCGCCGTCGACCGTGTAGGTGACGGTCGCGTCGCTGACCGGCGCGCCGTCGAGGTCGGCCACGCTCAGGCTCACCGAGGCCATGGCGATCTCGGTGCAAGCGTTGCCGTTGTCGGGATCGTCGATCTCGCAGGCCACGAGGAGGAGAGGAAGCAGGCGCATGGAAGACTCCTATGCCGGGGGGTCAAGCAAACCCCATGCCGCACGGGACGAGCACCCCTTTCGCGTACACCCGTCACCCAACCGGGGCGGCTGGATCACGGTCCTGTTACCGTCGCGCCATGATCCTCTTCTTGTTCGCCTGCGACGAGCCATCCACCGTCAAGAACGGGGGCGAGGTCGACTCGGCCACCAACCCGGTCGACAGCATGCCGGTCGACGACACCGACGACCCGCCCGTCGACGACACCGACGACACCGACGATACCGAAGACCCCGACGACACCGAGGATCCCCCGGCCGACAGCGGCGACAGCGGCGAGGACGTGCCGGTGGAGGAGCCGGTGATCGCGCGCTTCGTGGCGCTCGGCGACGCCGGCGAGGGCAACGACGACCAGTACGCCGTGGCCGACGCCATCAAGACGGTCTGCGAGGCACAGGGCTGCGACTTCGCCCTCTACCTGGGCGACAACATCTACGACTCCGGCGTGGACGGCCCCGACGACAGCCAGTTCGAGGAGAAGTTCGAGCTCCCCTACGCCGAGCTCGACTTCCCCTTCTACGTGGTGCTCGGCAACCACGACTACGGCGGCGAGGGCGCTGGCTACGAGTTCTGGAAGGGCCCCTACCAGGTGGAGTACAGCGACTACTCCGACAAGTGGACGATGCCCGACGAGTACTACACCGTGTCGCTGGGCGAGCTCGACCTCATCGGCCTCGACACCAACGCCATCTTCTGGGGTTTCGGGTCGGAGCAGGGCACCTTCATGACCAGCGTACACGGCAGCTCCACCGCCCGCTGGAAGATCGCCTTCGGGCACCATTGTTACCGGAGCAACGGCCAGCACGGCAACGCCGGCGAGTACGAGGGCTTCGAGTGGTTGCCCATCGCCAACGGCGCGGCCATCGAGGAGTTCTTCGACGACTACCTCCGGGGACAAGTGGATGCCTACATCGCCGGTCACGACCACCTGCGCGAGTGGGTGGAGGCGGTCGATGGCACCGAGCTCATCGTGAGCGGCGCCGGGGCCAAGACCACCGACCTGGTCGACCGGGGGAACACCACCCACTTCGAGAGCGACGTGGAGGGATTCACGTGGATCCAGCTCCAGGGCGACGAGATGACGGTGCAGTTCTGGGACAAGGACGGCACCATGAACTTCGAGCAAGTGACGACGCGATAGGCAGCAACGATGCTCCTCCTCGCCCTCGCCTGCACCGGACAGACGATCATCACGACGGGGGGGGGCGACTCCACGCCGGCCGGTAGCGGCGACACCGGCACCGAGGAAGTCCCCGGCGACACCGACACCGACACGGCCCAGCCCGGCGAGGCCACGCTCGTGTACTCGCCCGACGGCGGGGGCTTCGTCAACAGCGTCGAGGTGACGCTCTCGGTGGAGGGCGGCAGCGCCGACATCGAGTGGTGTGCCGCCGATCCCGACGAGGCAACGTGCAACTTCATGCCTTATACCGGACCTTTCTCGCTCGACGAGTCCCAGATCGTCCACGCCCGCCTGTCCACGGACGCCGAGCCCCACGCGCGGGCCTTCGTGGAGATCGACAGCTCGCTGGTGCCCTGGTCGAGCAACATCCCGGTCTTCGTGTTCTGGACCGAGACCGGGGCGCCGAGCGACACCGAGACGCACGTGCCGATGGGCATGGTGGTGCTGGAGCCCCCGGACGGTGGCGAGCTGGGGCTCCTCGACGCGGCGGTCGACAGCGGCCGGGCGCGGATGCGCGTCCGGGGATCCTCCAGCTCGGGCTTCGAGAAGAAGGCCTACGACCTGGAGCTCTGGGAGGCGGAGATCGACGACGATCGCAGCGAGGCCTTGCTCGGCCTGCCCGCCAACGGCGACTGGGCCCTGTACGCGCCGTACTACTTCGACGACGCGCTGGTGCGAAACCCGCTGGCCTACGGGATCAGCAACGCCATCGGCCGCTACGCGCCGCGAACCGCCTTCATGGAGATGTTCCTCGCCGAGCGCGGCCGGGCGGTGTCGTCGAGCGACTACATCGGGGTGTACGTGCTCGTGGAAGAGGTGGAGCGCGACCCCGATCGCGTCGACGTCACCGAGCTGTTGCCCGAGGACGTGGCCGAGCCCGAGGTGACGGGCGGCTACATCTTCAAGATCGACCGCACCGGGCCCGGCGAGTCAGGTTTCTCGGCCGGATCCGCCGGCGGCGAGTTCGAATTCCAGCAGGGCTTCGTCTACGTTCAACCCGACGAGTCCACCATCGTCCGCGCCCAGTCGAACTACCTGAAAGACCGCATCGACAGCGCGGGCTGGGCGCTCGCGGCGAGCGACCTGGTCGATCCCTTCTCGGGCCTGCCCTACGACGAGATCATCGACGTGGGCAGCTTCATCGACCACCACATCGTCAACATCGTGATGAAGAACCCCGACGCCTTCCGGCTGTCCGGCTACTACTTCCAGGACCGCGAGGGCCTCGTCAACGCTGGCCCCGTCTGGGACTTCGACCGCACCGCCGGGAGCGCCGACAGCCGGTCCTACGACCCCGAGTGGTGGGACAATCAGAACGAGACGGGCGACTGCACCGCCATGTTCACCTTCGGCTGGTACGAGGCCCTCTTCGAGATCCCCGAGTTCCAGGACGCTTACTGGACGCGCTTCGAGGGCCTGCTCGAGAACGAGCTGAGTGAAGACAACCTGGTGGGCATGATCGACACGCTCGCGGAGGACCTCGTCGAGCCGGCGGCGCGCAACTCGGCGCGCTGGGGCAGCGCCGGCTTCGAGCCGTCGATCGCCGACCTCGAGGACTGGATGCGCCAGCGCCACCGCTGGATGCTGGCCTGCATCCAGTCGGAGCCCGACCCGCGGGACTGCCGGGGCTAGCCCTCGGGCGGGGCCGGGATGCGCTCGAACACGATGTTGTCGACGCCATCGACGCGTTCGACGTCGACCTTCACCGTGTCGTTGGGGCCGTAGCCGCCCGAGACGATCGCCTTCGACATCGGGTTGAGCAGGTGCTGCTGGATGGCCCGCTTGAGCGGCCGGGCGCCGAACTGCGGGTCGAAACCGGCCTCGGCGATCGCGGTCATCGCCGCGTCGGTGACCTCGAGTGAGAGCTGGCGGTCGGCCAGCAACTTGCGCACGCGCTTGAGCTGCACGACGAGGATCTTGTCCATGTCTTCGCGCCGGAGCGACTCGAAGATCATGATGTCGTCGATGCGGTTGAGGAACTCTGGCTTGAAGTGGCGCCGCAGCTCGCCCATCACCTCGGCCTCCATCTTGGCGCGGTCGTCCTTCAGCTCCATGATGCGATGGCTGCCCACGTTGCTGGTCATGATGACGACGGTGTTCTTGAAGTCGACGGTGCGTCCCTTGCTGTCGGTGAGGCGGCCGTCGTCGAGCACCTGGAGCAGCACGTTGAACACGTCGAGGTGGGCCTTCTCGATCTCGTCGAGCAACACCACGCTGTACGGGCGACGGCGCACCGCCTCCGTCAACTGCCCGCCTTCGTCGTAGCCAACGTAGCCGGGGGGCGCGCCGATGAGCCGGGCGACGGTGTGCTTCTCCATGTACTCGGACATGTCGATGCGCACGATGTTGTTCTCGTCGTCGAACAAGAACTCGGCGAGCGCCTTGGCGAGCTCGGTCTTGCCCACGCCGGTGGGCCCGAGGAAGATGAAGCTGCCGATGGGACGGTTCGGGTCTTGCAGGCCGGCGCGAGAGCGACGAACCGCGTCGGACACCGCCACGATGGCCTGGTGCTGGCCGATCACGCGGTTGTGGAGGTTGTCCTCCATCTTCATCAGCTTGGCCTGCTCGGATTCCTTGAGCTTGGTGACGGGCACGCCCGTCCACTTGCTCACCACGAAGGCGATGTCGTCGTCGGTGACCTTCTCGCGCAGCACGCCGCCGTCTTTCTGGAGCTCGGCGAGCCGCTGGGTGGCGGCCTCGAGCGCCTTGTGGGCGGCGGGGATCTCGCCGAACTTCAGGGCCGAGGCGCTGGCGTACTCCCCCGCGCGCTCCATGCGCTCCAGCTGGTGGCTGAGCTGCTCGATCTTCTCGCGGTTGGCGGTGATGTCGTCGAGGGCGGTCTTCTCGGCCTGCCACTTCGCGCGCAGGCCGCGGGCCTCCTCTTCCTTCGTCGCGATCTCGTCGCGCAGCTTGTTGGCGCGCTCGATCGCCGCCTTGTCGGTTTCCTTCTGCAGCGCCGCCAGCTCCACGTTGAGCCCGCGCACCTGGCGCTCGAGCACGTCGATCGGCTGGGGCAGCGACTCGATCTCCATCTTCAGTCGCGACGCTGCCTCGTCGACGAGGTCGATGGCCTTGTCGGGTAGCTGGCGATCGCTGATGTAGCGGTCGGACATGTGGGCGGCGGCGAGGATCGCGTCGTCGGTGATCTTGATGCCGTGGTGGGTCTCGTACTTCTCCTTGATGCCGCGCAGGATGCGGATGGTGTCGGCCACCGTGGGCTCATCCACGAACACCGGCTGGAAACGACGCTCCAGGGCCTTGTCCTTCTCGATGTGCTTGCGGTACTCGTCGAGCGTGGTGGCGCCGAGACAACGAAGCTCGCCGCGGGCCAGCGCCGGCTTGAGCATGTTGCCGGCGTCCATGGCGCCCTCGCCCTTCCCCGCGCTCACCATGGTGTGCAGCTCGTCGATGAACAGGATGATCTTGCCCTGCGAGGCCTCGATCTCGGTGAGGACCGACTTCAGGCGCTCCTCGAACTCGCCGCGGTACTTGGCGCCCGCGATGATCGCCGCCATGTCGAGCGCGAGGACGTCCTTGTCCTTGAGCGACTCGGGCACGTCGCCGGTGGCGATGCGCTGGGCGATGCCCTCGACGATCGCCGTCTTGCCCACGCCCGGGTCGCCGATGAGCACCGGGTTGTTCTTGGTGCGTCGCGACAAGACTTGCAGGGTGCGCCGGATCTCCTCGTCGCGACCCACCACCGGGTCGAGCTTGCCCTCCCGGGCCTGCTGCGTCATGTCGCGGGTGTACTTCTTCAGGGCCTCGTACTGGCTCTCGGCCTCCTCGCCCTGGACCTTCTGTCCCTTGCGGATCACCTGGAGGGCGTTGAGCACGCGCTCGCGGGTGACGCCGTAGTCGGCGAGCACCTGCTTGGTCTTGTCGGCCACGTCGCAGATGGCCACGAGCATCAGGTCGGCGGCCACGTGGGTGTCGCCCAGGGCGCGGGCTTCCTTGTCGGCGATGTCGAGCACCTGCTGGAACTGTCGCGACACGTTGGCCTTTGCGCCGCCGTGGACCTTGGGCAGCTCGTCGAGCGCCTGGGCCACGGCGCGGGTGAGTCCCGGCGTGTCGGTGCCGATCTGCGAGAGCAGCGAGGTGGCCACGCCCTTTTCCTGCGTGAGCAACACCATGAGCAGGTGGTGCGGGCGGATCTCGGGGTTGCCGTACTTGCCCGCGAGGTTCTGGGCGTCGGCGATGGCCTCGCGGGCCTTCACCGTGAAGCGGTCGAAATTCATGGGTCTCCTGTGAGCCGGGCGGTGACCCGGGCGATGACGCTGAGCCTACGCACCCCGACTTAGCGCGCCAAGCTGGGGATGATCACCCACCGCAGCGGGATATGGCAACCGCGCTGGCGGTAGGCAGGATGTTGGCAATGGCCTGGGCGTGGATGCTGTGGCTCGGCTGCGAAAGCGAACCGGCGCCGGTGGCGGCCCCGGAGGCTCACTCCTGGGCCGACGAGGCGGAGCTGGTGGTGAAGGGCCTCGACGAGGTGGAGGCGCTCCACGCGCAGGGACAGAAGAGCGCGGCGCGCACGATGTCGGCGCGGGTGTACACCGACCGCTACGAGCCCCGCCTGGAGCCCGCCCTGCGCAAGGCGGAGGGCGAGGGCGCGGTGCTCGAGCTCGAGTACCAGTTCGGCCAGCTCACCCTCGCGCTCGAGGGCAACGACACGCAGGGGGTGGAGGCGCGGGTGGCCGCGCTCCAACGGCGCGTTCGGGCGGTGGCCGACGCTGCCAAGGCGGCCGTCCCGCCGCCGGGAAGCACCCCGGTTATGGAGGCGACGCCCCGTCGCGAGGCGCGGCCCGAAGTGCCCGACGTGCCGCCCAACTGGGAGGCTGGGGAAGCGCCGGCGCCAGCCGACGACGCCGCTCCGCCCGACAATCAATGACGCGGGACTACAGCCTTCTGACTTGATGCCGAAGGGAGGGTGAGGACATCGTGGTCCTCGACTCGTTCACCCGGAGGAGGCACACGTGCTCGCCCTGGTCCTCGCCCTCGGCTGCGCCCCGTCGCCCGAAGCGACGCGCGAGGCCCGGTGGCCCAGGGTGGGCGACACGGTGACCGTCGAGGTGATCGCGGGCGAGTCCATCGTGACCGCCTCCGCCTGGCCCGTCGACGCGACCGGGCTCTCCGATCCGGACAAATCTGGCTGCGTCGCGACATGTGACAAATCGGCTCGCCTGCCGGGCATCGCCGCCATCGACGTAGGGGTGCCGAGCATCCAGCGCATCGAGTCCGACGGTCGTGCCGCCGCCGAGGGCCCCTCGCCTCGCCGCGATGCAAGCTGGGCGGTCGGCGACGTGCG
>VGRQ01000221.1 GCA_016875315.1 Deltaproteobacteria bacterium
TCGCGGCGCGACCAGGCTCGCCGCGCGTCGACGATCACGGTGTCGTCACCCGGGCCGTCGACGAGCCAACGCCAGAGGGGATCGATCTCGCTCATCTCGATGTCCACTCCCGGATGACCTGCCTGGTCTCCCTTTCAGGTCGCGACACGTTCTGTAGGAAGCCATGGACCAGGATCACCAGCGCCGCTGCGCCGGCGAGTCCCCGCCGCAGCGGGCGCGCCCCGGTGACGATGTAGCGCTGCACGTCGCGCGCCTGCTTCCACTGGTTCCAGGCCGCGTTGATCGCGCAGAGCAGCCCCTCGATCGTCCAGCGGAGGAAGGGGAAGAAGTCGAGCACCACCGTGGAGGCGTGATGCAGTCCCGACAGCAGGAAGACGATGAACACCCCCACGGGCATGAGCGGCCCGCTCACCGGCATGAACAGCCGCTGGTAGCCCTCCACCATCATCCGGTACCGCCAGGTGTTTGCCCGCCGCCAGTAGTCGAGCATGTCGCGACTCTTCCACGGCTCGACCACCGGCGCATCCACCTTCACCCCGAGCAGGCGCAAGGCGCCCGCGTCGAGGAAGATGATGCCGGCCACGTCGAGCATCACCCCGAGCCAGAGCCAGAGGGCCTCGCCGGTGGCGAGGAGGTAGTGCCCCCGGTCGAGCGAGAGGATGGGCTCCGACCACGCCGAGGCGACGATGGCCCGGCCGGCCACGTGCGCCGGCGCGGCGAGGGCGAGCCAGATCGCGCCCCGGTAGAGCGTGTCGAGGGAGCGATCGACCTTCTGGGCCTCGTCGTAGGGGATGGGCGTGCTCTGCGTGACGTTGGTGGCGAAGAAACAGCGCGCCCGGTCGGCGAGGCCCGTGGGACGCACCCGGCTACCGGCCAGCGCCACCAACTGCAGCGCCCCGCCCACCACCGGCCGCTCCCAGTCGCTCTTGACGAGGAAGAGCGCGCCGATCGCCCCCGTCGCGACCAGAACTTGCAAGCGGCGCCAGCCGATCCCCTCCGGCAAGAACGCCAGCGACAAGGCCGCCATCGTGGCCAGCACCGACGCGAGGCCCTCGCCCGTCGGCCACTGCGCCAGCCGCCATCCGAGCCAGAGCAGGATCATCCCCGCGAGTTGCCCGCGCGTGAACCAGCGCTCCGGGAGCAGGTTGACCGCGAGCGCCACCACCGCGAGCGAGGGCGCGAGGCCGAGAAACAGGTCGAGGCGCGGGGCCTCGGCGGGGACGGCCGCGTGCGCGAGCATGCCGGTGAGCGTGGCGACGGCAACGCCGGCGAGGACGATGCTGGCACGCTCGATCGCCGCCACGCTAGGATCTCTCGATCAACGCGGCGATGGTACGGGGCGTCGCGAAGTCGTCCATGCTGAGGAGCAGGGGGTCGAGCTGCTTGCCGTAGCGGCCCGCGATGAAGGCGATCACGTCGACCACGGCGAAGGAGTCGAAGGGGACATCCACGCCGAGGCGCGTGTCGGCCTGCACGCCCGGGAGCCCGACGTAGTCGCGCAGGAAGGCCACCACCTCGTCGACCGGGCTCACAGGTTGATCGCCACCAGCGACCGGAACGTGACGCCTTCTTCCTCGATGGTGAGCGGCGTGGCCGGGACGATGGCCGAGAGCGTCCACCACACCTTGCCCCCCTCGCCCGCGAGGTGGACCGAGGGGCCCACGAACAGGTACGGGCCGTCGACGCCGGACTCCTTCAGGTAGGTCTCGAACTTGCCCTCGAGGCCAACCACCACGGGTCGCGCCACGTGGACGCCCGCGCCGAAGGTGGGCTCGATCTCCTGCACGAGCTCATCGCCGAACTCCGCCTCGTATTCCACGTTGAACGCCCACTCGAAGCGCTTGATCTCGCCGCCGAAGATGGCCTTGAGCTCCACGCCGTGCTCGTCGAAGGTGGGGCTGCCGATGTACTCGAGGTAGGCGTTGGCGCCAAACGGCGTGCCGGCGGCGTTGCCGAAGCGGTAACGAAGCCGCGCCTTGTAGCCCCGGAAGTCGATAGGGTCGCCCGCCCAGTGGCCCTGTACCAGGTACAGGCCCGCCTCGAGGTGGTCGGTGATGCCGTATTCGAGCTCGGTCTGGTGTTCCCAGAAGTGGCTGCTGCCGCCGTCTTTCCCGTAGGCGGTGGTGTATTGCTCGAGCTCCACGCCCCCCTTGGGCACGGTGCCGTAGCCGTAACTGAAGGCGAAGGTACGCTCGCCGGCGAGCGCGGGGAATGCGGCGAGGACGAGTAGGGTCACGCAGGCTCCGTCTTGACGTTGACTATCAATATCAATATTGGGCCGCACCGTGACCGTCCACCCGAAATTGAAAATCATTCTCAGCCTGTGGGTGGCGCTGCTCCCTGCGCGCGCGGCCGCCTACGTGTACTTCACGGAAGACGCGCTCATGCGGAGCTTCTTCGCGGTCGAACGCATCGACGCGGTGGCATGGTCTCCATCGAGCGCGGCCAGGGAGTCCTTCAAGGCCAAGGTGGGCTACTACCCGCCTGCAAAGAGCTATACGTGGCACGTGGCACGCGAGGGCGAGGTGGTGACCGGCTACGCGCTGGTCGACGAGCAACTGGGCCAGCACGAGCCCATCACCTTCGGGGTGATGCTCCGCCCCGACACCGGCATCGAGCGCATCGAGGTGATGGTGTACCGCGAGCAGTACGGAGATGGCGTGCGCGGCGAGGGCTTCCTGGCGCAGTTTCCCGGGCTCGATTTCAAGAACCCGATGCGGCCGGGCAAGGAGATCCGCATCCTGAGCGGCGCCACGATCAGCACGCGTGCGCTCGCGACGGGGGCGCGGCGAGCGAGCGCGCTCCTGGCTACGTGGCTCGAAGGCATATGAAACACTTCGAGGGTCGGGCCCCCAGCGCCCTGCGGCGGCTCGACCCGGGCGCGCGGCTTCTCTACACCGCGTTCCTGCTCTTCACCGTGGCCGGGCTCCTTTCCGCCGGCCTCCTGCACGTCGACGGCATGGGCACCTCGGGCGACGAGGCCGCCCTGTACTGGCGCGGCGACGACACCGGCATGGCCTACCCGAAGTCCTACCGGCAGCTCGTGGAGCTCACCCACTTTCACCTCTTCACCGAGCCGGTGGCGCTCCTGGTGGTGGCGCACCTCTACAACCTCGGCAGCGACGCGCGGGCGCGCAAGACGGCGGCGATCGTCGGCACCACGCTCGCGTTGGCGCTGCAGATCGCCCTGCCCTGGGCAGTGGCCTTCGGGACAGCCGCGCTCGGCGCGGCGATGTTGCCGGTCAACGGCGCGCTCCTGGTCGGCTTCCTCTACATGGCCACCGTCGCCACCTGGGACATGTGGGGCCCCTCCTCTTCCTAGCCGCCTGCGCGCATCCACCGGGCGACAACAATACCCGGGTGTCGCGACCGGGCGCGGGAACCATCGTCGGCATCACCGTGCGTCGCGACACCGACCCGGCGCTGGTGGACGGTGCCTTCGCGGCGCTGGCCGCGTGGGAAGCGCGCTACTCGGAGTGGAACCCCGGCTCCATCACCTCGCGGGCCACGACGTCGCCACAGGACCTCGATGCCGAGGGACTGGCGTTGTTCCGCTACGCGGGGTGGCTCCACGACGCGAGCGGTGGTGCCTTCGACATCGGCTGGCGCGGCGCGACCTGGTCGGTACGAGGCGACCAGTTGACCGCCAGCGGTCCCCTCGACCTCGGCGGCCTACTCAAGGGTTTCCTCGCCGACCGGGCGGCGGACAGCCTGCGGGCAGCCGGCGTGGGCGACTTCGCGGTGGACGTGGGCGGCGACGTGGTGGTGGAAGGAGAAGCACGACCGGGCAGCGGCGGGTGGCCCGTGGACGTGGCGGTGGGCGGGACGATTCGCACCGTGACCGTGATCGAGGCGCTGTCGACCTCGTCGCAAGAACAACAACCCGGCCACGTGGTCGACGCCCGCGACGGGAAAGCCGCCAGCACGCTCGCCGGGGTGTACGTCACCGCGAGGACGGGGCTCGAGGCCGATGGGCTGGCCACGGCGGTGCTGGCCTCGGGTGGAGGGATCGAGCCGCCCCCGGGGGCGCGGGTGTGCGTGGTGGGGGCCGAGGGCGGGGACACGTGCGGGGAGTAGGTGACCACAAGATCCGCATCGCCAGTTGGTCTTGGTGCAAGGCCAATGAAAGCCTGACTGTCGGGCGCCCGGGTGGGATGAGGCCACGGCTCCCCTCGACGGTGAGGAGAACCGGGCCGGCGAACGACCAGCGCGCGGTGGCCGACACCTTCCCGGACTGGATCTGCCAGCGATGAGCGTAGCCGGGGCCATCCGGGCCGCACCAGCGCGACCCAGGCCCGAGGGCTGGCTGCCGCGCCGTCCGGAGCGGAAACCGCTCGAATGCACACCATCGTGAGCGGACGCTGCTCCAATGCACACGTCGCCCAGGCCGGCCCGGATGGCGCCGGGGCACCCGACGGGCAAACGCCCACTATCGGCGAGGCCTTGCCCACCGAGTCGCCTGCGAGACCTTCCGACGCCGCCGAACTGCGCACTCAGTCGCTCTCCGCTTGCGACGCTGCGCACTCAGTCGCTCTCCGCTTGCGACGCAACGCCGGGTCGTCGAGCGCCGGTCGCGACGCTGTGCAGCGGCGGGGCGGCGAGCACCGCGCGCTACCCGCTCTGGGGCAACCCCGGGGGGGGGGGAGCCGAACCTGGCGGGCAGCCCCGCTCTGGGCGTCGTCGACCGTGCGCTCTACCGAGTGGTGGTGCTCATCATCGCGAACATGATCGCGTCCGCGATCGGCGCCCCGCCGAACACCTCGCCCGCCTGCCAGTGGAGCACCTCGCCGTCGTCGCTGGCGGCGCCGAACCACTCCACCGTGCGGGTGAGCGAGGCGACGGTCGGCTCGTCACCACAGGCCCGCGCCGCGCCGAGCGCGAAGCCGGTCGAGGAGAGGCCCAGCCCCATGACGATCGGCCCGCTGTCGATGTCGGCGCGCCCTTCAGTGCCCGGCGCGTACTCGCGCATGCCGGCCACCGGTCCCACGCTGTCGGCGAGCGTGTCGCGACCGGTGCGGTAGAGCTCGCAGCCCAGCTCACGGTCCCCGAAGCCGAGGAACCACGCCGCGAGGAAGGTCCCCGAGCCGCGCTCGGCCACGCGGGGGCGACCGTCGGCGCGGGTCATCTGGTAAAGAAGGCGGTTGTCCGCGGCACGTTGCGTGTGGTCGAAGGACTCGCGCCAGTGGGTGATCGCCTCGCCGTGGTCGCGGCCCGTCACCCGGTCGTGCAGCAAGAGGCTCGCGATGCCGGCCGAGGTGTCCACCGGGAAACGCTGGTCGGGGTAGGTCTCGAACACCGCGCTCGGCTCCGCCAGCACGCGGGCGGCGATGGTGTCGCTGATGCGGTCGTTGAGCGCCCCGTACTTGCTATCGGGCACGAGCGAACGATGGAGCGACAAGGCGAGGTTGGTGTAGCCGAGCCATGCCGCGTGGCCGCGATCGCCGTCGAGCGGGTCGCTGTCCCAGAGCCCGGCGTGGAAGGCCCGCCCCTCGGGCGACAGCATCGCCTCGATCGCCGTCTCCATTCGCGCGAGGTGCTGGGCTCGATTGTCCTCGTCTTGCGCGGCCAGTTGGCCGAAGCCGAGGGCGGCCATCTGCGCGGTGCCGTAGGCCCACTCGCGGTTGAAGAGGTCGGCGCCCGTGGAAAACTGCGACTTCTCCACGCCGCCGTCGAGCCACTCGGCCACGCCGTTGGCCTGGTGGAGGAGGTGATCGGGCACGGCCTCCTCGCGGCCGGTGGCCGCGTAGGCAAGGGTGGCGAGCAAGGACGCGGCGATCACGAGGTGGAGCTTACGCATGCCTTCCATCATTCGCCGCCCGGATGCGTCCCGCGCGCAGCCGAGGTGCAACTTCGGTGCAAGCGCGCGGGATAGGGCGAGGCCATGCACCTGCTCGTCGGCAACCCCACCGCCCAGTCGGGTCGCAACGCCCGCCGCATCGACGAGGCCAGGGCCAAGATGCACGCGCTCGGCCTCGACCACGACTTCTTGCCCACGCGGCCCGGCGGCCAGACCGTCCACGACGTGCAGAAGGCGCTGGGCGGCGGTGCGTACCAGTGCGTGGTGGCGATGGGGGGCGACGGCACCTTCGCCGAGGTGGCCAAGGGACTACTCGCCTCGAAGGCGGAGATCCCGATGGGGATGCTCCCCACCGGCACCGCGAACGACCAGGGCAAGAGCTTCGGCCTCGACAGCGACGAGGCCTCGCTGGGCCACAACGTGGAGGTGCTCGCCGAGGGTCACGTGGTGCCGCTCGACGCGGGCCGGATCATCGCCTATGGCGCGCTCGACGAGCAGTTGCGCGTCGACCACTTCTTCGACAGCGCCGGCTGGGGCTTTTCCGCCCTCGCCCTGCGCATGCGCAACGAGGACCGGCGACTGGTCGACGGCGTGCCGATCCTGCGCGAGCTGTACCGCGATCAGCTCGTGTACGCCGGCGCGATCGTGCGCGCGTTCGTGGCCAGCACGCTGCACGAGCAGCCCTTCGAGGCCGAGGTCACCATGCCCTCGGGCACCACCTTCTTCGAGAACCTCACCGACCTGGTGGTGAAGAACACCCGGATCTACGCTGGCGCCTGGGTGTTCGATCCCACGAGCAGCCCGGAAGACGGCGAGATGGAGCTGGTGCCCATCAAGGGGCGCCCCGAGTGGCTGGCGCGGGGGGTGGTACACCACGAGATGGTGCCGATGCACGAGCCCGATCTCGCGGGCGTGGGCTGGACGCTCAGCCCGGTGCTGCGCGCCCCCTGGTTCGACATCCGCCTTCGCGATCGGCCGCTCGCGCAGCCGGTCGAAGCCCAGATCGACGGCGAGGAGTGGCACCGGAGCGCGCGCTGCCGCATCGAGGTGCTCCGCCACGCCATCCGCCTCGTGGCGCCCCGTCATTTCGACAGAGACTAGGCTCACTTGCGCTGTTTCCTCGAGGTCCACGTCGACGACGTGCTCCTGTCGCGCGACCCCTTTCGCTGGCCCGAGGTGGCCCGGCTGCTCGACCGGGTGGCGACGACAGCCGAGAACGAGGGGGGCGTGCTGTCTTTCCGGGTGCGAGCCTGGTTTGCCGAGGGGGACGTGTACGCCTTCCTCAGGCACCTGCAACGCCGGGGACACGAGGTGGGCGCCCACGCGCATGGGCGAGACTTGCGACGAGCCGTCGTCGCGCTGCGGAGGGCCGGCATCGAGCCGAGCGTGATGGCGCCGGGGCTGGTGCAGGTGGGCAACCGGGGACGGTTGAAGCTCCTGCGCGCGGCCCAGTCCCTCGGCGCCAACGTGATCACCGACCGGCTGGAGTCGCGACACTTCACCTACCAGGGCTGGCTCGCCTGGAATCCCCTCCCCGGCCTGCGCATGCTCGACATCTCGGTGTCGCCCTTCGAGTGGGGCGTGCTCCATCGTCGCGACGGCAAGGTTGTCCCGGCCTGGGGGCGACTCGACTGGAACACGCTCGATCGCTGCGCAGCGCAAGCGGCGAGTTGGCCCGAGCCCCCGGGACGGACCGCCTTCTTCGGCGCGACTTTCCACGAGCACGACCTCTGCCCGGAGGGCTCTCTCGAGGCCCCGCCCCTCGACGGGATGGCCCGCTGGTGCGCACGCTGGCGCCCGGTCCGGAGCGCCGAGTGCGGGTGAGCGCGCCGCTACGGATCGGTCCCGATCGGCCCCGCGCGGCGATCGTGGTGGTACACGCCGGGGCCTCGGGGCTGGTCGAGCGACTGCGCTTCCTCGGCCTGCCAGACAACGCTTTTCCTCGCGACGCACTGTTCGTCTACGAGCGCGATCCCGGCACCTGGAAGGCACCCGGCAACCCCGTACACGTGGCCGACGCGCGGCGGGCCATCGAGCGCGGGCTCGCCGAGGGGGTGCCCACCGTGGTGATGTCCTGGTCGGGCGGTTGCGTGGCGGCGGCCCGCGCCATCGCCGAGATCGGCGCCGAG
>VGRQ01000222.1 GCA_016875315.1 Deltaproteobacteria bacterium
GCTGGCTTGGGTTGCCTGCTCGATGGCGGGGCGGAGCGGCTCGGCGGCGACGATGTCGGCGAGCGCCTGCCGTCGCGGGGCGGCCGCCTGGTGGGCCGCCGTGGCGGCGTCGAGCGCGTCCCGGGCGCTGCCAAGGAGCGTGGACAACCCGGCGTGCCGCTCGTGCCACCGCCCCTGCTGTTCGAGCTGCTCCGCCCGTTTCTCGGCGGCCTCGGCCTCGGCCGCTGCCCGGGCGCCCTCGGTCTCGACCTCTGCCCGCTGTTCCTCGGAGAGCAGCCGGTGCTCGCCGAGCTTCTCCTCCTCCGCGCGCACGTGGTCGAGGGCCTCGCGGGCGCGCTCGTAGGCCAGCTTGCCCACGAGGCCGTAGCAAATGGTGTCGGTGAGCTTCTCGAGCAGGCCCGCGCGCTCGCGGGCGTCGGCACGGAGGAAGGCAGCGAACTCGCCTTGCGGCAGCAGCACGGAGCGGGTGAACTGCTCCAGCGTGAGCCCCAGGTGGTCGACGATCCAGCTGTTCACCTTGTCGATGCCAGACTCGATCACCTGGCCGGTGGCGATGCTGGTGACCGACCGCACCGGGTTCTGCAGGCGGCCGTTCGCCTTCTTGTGCGCCCGCTGCACCGACCAACGCGCCCGGTAAGCTTGGCCGTCGCGCGCGAGAAACTCCACCTCGGCGTGGCCCTCCCCGGTGCCGCGTCGAAGGATGCCGCGCGCGTCGCCCGACGAGAGCTGCTCGTCGTCGTCGTCGTGGGCGTGGCCGACACGGTGCCGGACGGCGGAATGGTAGCGCGGCGTCTGCCCGTACAAGGCGAGGCAAATCGCATCGAGCAGGGTGGATTTCCCGGCGCCGGTCGGCCCGGTGATGGCAATGGTCCCCGCCCTCGCCAGCGGCGGCGCGGTGAAGTCGACCTGCCACTCCCCGGCGAGACTCGCGAGGTTCTTGCCACGGATCACGAGGATCTTCATGCGTCGTTCTCCATCTCCAGCGCGAGGGCGTGCAGCTCGTGGAAGTCGGCGCGGATCGTGGCGGGGAGATCGTGGTCGGGGTGGCGACTGCTCCAGAGGCGATGGAGGATGTCGTCGGCCTGCCACTGGCTCAGGTCGGCCGGGCCATCGCCGTCGGCGAGGGCGCCCCCCCCGCCTGCGCCCTCGCGCCCCACGCGCAGCACCCGCGCGCGCTTGTTGGCCACGATCTCGTCGACCCAGGCGCGCAGATCGGGGAGCCCGGGCGCGTCGCGGACGCACACCTCGATCCACGCGGGATCGTCGTCGGGCCAGGCCCGGAGGGCCGCCTCGATCTCCACCAGGGTGGCAGCGCCCTCCGGGGGGAAACGGGGCATCGGGAGCAGCCGGGGGACGGCCTCGGCCCGGGAGCTGGCCACGCCCTGCAGCACCTCGACCACCCGCACCTGGTGCGGATAGCCGCGCTCGTCGAGGGCCAGCGGGATGGGCGATCCGCTGTAGCGAACGCGCGGATCGCCGCCGATCTTCTGCGCGCGGTGGAGGTGCCCGAGCGCGGCGTAGGCCACGCCCGGTGGGAAGATGTCGGACGGGAACGCGTGGAGGTTGCCGCCGAAGATCTTGCGCTCCGACAGTTCGGAGAGTTGCCCGCCCACCATGTAGGCGTGACCCATCGCCACGAGCGGGAGGCCATCGCCGGGCACCGCGCCGAGGACCGAGGCGTACACCGCGCGCGCGCCCTCGACCCAGCGATCGGGGTCTTCGCCGCCGGGGAGGTCGGCCGGGCGGAGGTAGGGCACCGCCGCCACGCGGCCGACGAGGGTGCCCTGGGCGTCGCGGATGGGCACGATCATCGAGGCCGGGTCGAGCTTGTCGCCGTGGCGGGGCGGGTTGCCCACCACGTGAACGCGGAACGAGGCGAGCAGGTCGCGCGGGGCGTCGAGGCGTGGCCCCGAGTCGTGGTTGCCGCCGATCACCACGACCTGCGGCGGCGCCTGGAGTCGCGACACGTCGAGCAGGAAGCCGTACCAGTCGCGCACCGCCTGGGCCGAGGGGTTGCTGGTGTGGAAGATGTCGCCCGCGATCAACAGCGCGTGAGGCTGCTCGCGGCGGAGCAACGCGAGCAGCCAGCCGAGGAAGGCCTGGTGCTCGGCGCGCCGGTCTTGATCGTGAAGCTCGTGGCCGAGGTGCCAGTCGGAGGTGTGAATGAAGCGCATGCCGTGTCCCCTGCCACCGTATCCACCGGGCCGGCCGTGCCCAGCCCGGGAGGCCGCCGTCGGTCAGATGCTGACCGGGCCGAGGAACGCGCCATCGACGAGGGCCAGCCCCCTCGGCCTGAGCGCCGTCAGCCTGAGCGCCGCTTCAGGGCGCGCGCGGCCTCGGCGGGCGACAGCGCCCGCCCGTCCACCGTCACCCGGTCGATGTCAGCGTCCACGATCTCGATGTCCACCTGCTCGCGGTGACACCAGGCGAGGAAACGAATCACCTCGCCGTCGCGACCGCTCCGCTCGATGCGAACGCGGGCGCCCGGCACCGACACCACCGGGCGCTCCGTCACCACGGAGCGCGTCCCCACGGCGATCGGCCGTGGCTCGTCGGAGGGCCCGAGCCCGAGCAGGCGGTCGAGGAGCCTCATCCCTGCGGCGGGCGCACGTACTCGTAGTCGAAGGCGTTGCCGTGGATGCCCTTCCTGGGCGGGGCGAGCCACTGGGCGATCTTGCCGCGCTCCGTCACCTGGTGCATGAGGCTCGCCACGTAGCTGCGGTCGGCCTCGGAGGGCAGCCACTCGCCCCGGCGCGCCTGCCACTCTTCGGCGGAGATCATGTCGCCGTGCGGCGTGAAGTGGCAGTCGGCGTAGATGCCCTGGCGGCGGAAGAACTTGCGGTCGGGGAGCGACACTCGCACGTCGGTGCCTTCTTCCTCGAGGGCCTGGTTCCAGCGCTTGACCACGCGCTCGCAGTCCTTGATGTAGGAGCCGCGGAGCACCTCGTTCATCGCGTTGCGTAGCGGGATGTCCTTCTCGGTGAGCTTCCCAGCCTCGATCACCTGCATCCGCTGCCACTGGTCGAGGGCGGTGTGCTCGTCGTAGTCCTTGCTCTCGGCCCAGCGCCCCTTCAGGCCCGCGCCGAAGAAATCCGCCGCATTGGTGCTGATCTCGCTGCCGAAGAGGTCGATGCTGTAGCTGAACCAGTAGTTGATCCACTTCTGCACCATCGCCACCGGGATGCCGCCCTGGGCGCGGGCGTCGCCGTTGCGATCCAGCTTGGCCAGTTGCGCCCCGCGGCGGAGCACCCGCTCCACGCCGGTTTCCCCGACGAAGAGGTGATGTGCCTCCTCGGTGAGCATGAACTTGCAGGTGCGGGACAGCGGATCGAAGCCCGACTCCGCGAGCGCCCCGAGCTGGTACTTGCCGTCGCGATCCGTGAAACAGGTGAAGCAGAAGAAGGTGAGCCAGTCCGGGCACGGCTGGTTGAAGGCGTCGAGGATCCGCGGCTTGTCGGCGTCGCCGGCGCGGCGGGCGAGCAGGTCGTCGGCCTCGTCGCGACCGTCCTTCCCGAAGTAGGCGTGTAGCAGGTAGACCATCGCCCAGAGGTGACGGCCCTCCTCCACGTTGACCTGGAACAGGTTGCGCATGTCGTAGAGCGAGGGCGCCGTCTGGGCGAGCCAGCGCTGCTGCTCCACGCTGGCGGGCTCGGTGTCGGCCTGGGTGACGATGATGCGGCGCAGGATGTTGCGGTACTCGCCCGGCACTTCCTGCCAGGCCGGCTCGCCGGCGTGGTCCCCACAGGGGATGCGACGGTCGGGCTCCTGGGCGTCGAGGAAGATGCCCCAGCGGTAGTCGGGCATCTTCACGTGCCCGAAGTGGGCCCAGCCGCCGGGCTCGGTGCTGATCGCGGTGCGCAGGTACACGTCGTGGGCCTGGAAGCCCTCGGGACCCATCTGGTTCCACCAGTCGAGGAAGGCCGGCTGCCACTTCTCGAGGGCCCTCTGCAGCTTCTTGTCGCTGTCGAGGTTGACGTTGTTGGGGATGAGCGAGGCGTAGTCGATGCCGGCCATGGGGGACTCCAGTGAAAGCTAGGTGCGACGGTAGTCGTAGACGGCACGCTCCGGCGCGCCGAACATCTTGAGGGCGCCGCGCTCGCCGACGGCGTTGGGACGCTGGAAGATCCAGTTCTGCCACGCGGTGAGCCGCCCGTAGATCTTGTTGTCCATCGACTCGGGGCCGCCGAAGCGGAGGTTCTGCTCCATGCCGGTGAGCGCATCGGGCGAGAGCGACGCGCGCTCCTCGATGGCGATGCGGATCTCGTCGTCCCAGTCGATCTCGTCCGGGGTCATCGTGACCAGGCCGAGCTCCTCGCAGCTGGGGGCGTCGATGGCCTCGAGCAGCGCGAGGATCTTGGCGGGCGTGGCCGGCTCGCCCGGGTAGCGGGCCTCCAATCGCGTGATCCCCGAGTGCATCGGGAAGCGACCGTTGCTGACACTCGTGACCACGACCTTGTTGATCTCGTCGTCGTCGTGCAGCATGTACGAGCGGTCGGCGGCGAGCGCGATCTCGAAGAGCGAGCCTGCAAAGGCGCTGCCCGGCTCCACCAGGGCGAAGATCGACTTTGCCATGTTGTCGAGGCGCTGCAGCACGCGGGACTGGTAGGCGCGGACCTGGCGGTTGAACCAGGTGTCGGCGTCGAGGGCGGCATCGTGGGCGATCACCGCCTCGCGATCGCCGGTGCACTTGAACACCAGGAGCCCGATGTCGAGGTTGTTCACCCGCAGCCGCAGGAGCGCGTCGTCGAGCTCGCGGAAACAACGCAGCGCCCAGGTGCGCGAGGTGGCGGAGGGTTCGGATTCCGGGCTCTCGATGGTGACGTGCGCGATGCGAGCCGCGTGGTCGAGGCGCACGTTGACGTGGTCGTACTCGATGTGGGTGTCGGTGAGGAGGGGTTCGAGCGGCTCGAGCACGATCGGCGCGGCGTCGGCCGGCATCGGGTTCTTCGCGACGGCGGCCTGGGCACGGGCCTCGATGCTCGCCGCCCACTTGCTGCGCGGGAAGCTGCCATCGACGAAGTGGTATTTGACGGCGTCGCGCGCCTTGAAGCCCTCGGCCTTGGTGCAGAACACGTCGGCCATGTCGCGGCGAACCTTGCGCTTGTCGGTGAGCCGCGTGAGTCCGCCGGTGCCGGGAAGCACGCCCAGCAGCGGAACTTCAGGCAAGGAAACTGCGGAGTTTCCGTCGTCGATGAGGTAGATCTGCTCGCAGGCCATGGCCAGTTCGTAGCCGCCACCGCTCGCGGTGCCGTTGAGCGCGGCAATCCAGGTGGCGTTGCCGGAACGGCTGTCGGCCTCGATGCCGCAGCGCGTCTCGTTGGTGAACTTGCAGAAGTTCACCTTGAAGGCGTGGGAGGCCTGCGCGAGCATGCGGATGTTGGCGCCCGCACAGAAGATGCGGTCGTAGCCGCCGGTGAGCACCACGGCGCGCACCTCGGGGTGCTCGAAGCGCAGGCGCTGCGAGAGGTCGTAGAGCTCGATGTCGACGGAGAGATCGTAGCTGTTGAGCTTGAGCTCGTAGGCGCCCGGCCACATCGGCGCGTCTTCATCGACCTTCATGGTGACGGCGGCGACCGGCCCCGAGATGTCGAGTTTCCAGTGCTTGTACTTGGAGGGGTGGGTCTCGAAGGAGACGGGCGGGTGCGCGGCGTCGGCCATGGGGGTGGTTCCGGGTCGGCGGCGATATACTGCATGTCTGTCCCGGTTGCAAGACCGATGACATGCATTATAGTGCCTTTGTGGAGAGCGTGGAGAGCAGCGTCGTCCTTCGCCGCGTGGGCGCGCGGGTACGCGCGATCCGCGAGGCGAGGGGTTGGACGCAGGCGGAGTTATCGCGACGGGCGGGCCTGTCCCTGCGCTTCCTGGCCGACGTGGAGCGAGGCGAGGGAAACGCGAGCTTGCTGAGGCTCTGGGAGCTGTGCGCCGCGCTGGAGGTGTCGCTGGCGAGCGTGGTGGCCGAGGTCGGCCCGGTGGTAGACGCGGTGACCCGCTTCGCGGCGCTCGACGGACCCGCTCGCGAGCGCGCGATGGCGTCGACGGGGCGCCCCACCATCGCGCTCGTCGGGCTCCGGGGAGCGGGCAAGAGCACCGTGGGACGGATCCTCGCCGAGCAGCTCGGCGTGCGCTTCGTGGAGGTCGACCAGGCCGTGGAGGAGCGCGCCGGCCTCCGCCTCGGGGAGATCTTCGAGTACCACGGCAGCGACCGTTACCGGGCGCTCGAGCGCGAGGTGCTCGCGGGGCTGCTCGGCCAGCGAGCCGTGCTCGCGACCGGCGGCTCGGTGGTGACCGACGCCAGCACCTGGGCGCTCTTGCGCGAGCGGGCGCGGACCGTGTGGTTGCGGGCCTCGCCGGAGTCGCACCTTCGCCGGGTCGAGGACCAGGGCGACGAGCGGCCCATGCGCGGGCGGGCCGACGCCCTCGCCGAGCTGCGCGAGATCCTCGCCTCGCGGGCTGCCCTCTACGCCCAGGCCGAGCTTCACGTCGACACCGAGGCCGACACGCCCGCCGGTTGCGCGCGTGGGTTGGAGCAGTGGCTCGCGCAAACAACTGCAATCAACGCCTCCGTCGACCCCAGGCGCGGTTAGCCGCCCGCCCCCATGCCCTTCCCATCGCTGCCCGAGCCCCTCGCCGCTGCCCTCGCCCAGAAGGGCTATGCCGAGCCCACTGCCGTGCAG
The DNA here is from genome assembly GCA_016875315.1 of Deltaproteobacteria bacterium. Lineage (GTDB taxonomy): Bacteria > Myxococcota_A > UBA796 > UBA796 > SXON01 > SXON01. The sequence goes on from VGRQ01000222.1 coordinate 6,675, forward strand.
GCGGCGGTGCTCGCCGAGGAGTCCACCCGAGACCTGCTGGTCTCGGCGAAGACCGGATCGGGCAAGACGGTCGCCTTCGGCCTCGCGGCCGCTCCCAACCTGTTCGACGCCGAGGGCAACCTCCCGCGGCCCGGCGCGCCGCTGGCGCTGGTGGTAGCGCCCACGCGCGAGCTGGCGCTCCAGGTGCAGCGGGAGCTGGGCTGGCTCTACGCCCGCGCACGCGTGGTGGCCTGCGTGGGCGGCATGGACCCGCGTCGCGAGGCGCGGCTCTTGCACGACGGCGCCCACATCGTGGTGGGCACGCCGGGCCGCCTCTGCGACCACCTCGACCGCGACAACCTCGACCTCCAGGCCGTGCGGGTGCTGGTGCTCGACGAGGCCGACGAGATGCTCGACATGGGCTTCCGCGAGGAGCTGGAGCACATCCTCGTGGCCACGCCGGCGGAGCGACGCACGCTGATGTTCTCGGCCACGGTCCCGGCGGCGATCGAGCAGATCGCGGGGCGCTACCAGAAGGATGCCAAGCGCATCGCGGTGGCCGCGGGCGAGGCGCACGCCGACATCGAGTACCGCGCGGTGATGACCGCGCCGCGGGAGCTCGAGCACGCCGTGGTCAACATCCTTCGCTTCATCGACGCGCCGGGCGCGCTGGTCTTCTGCCACACGCGCGACGCCGTCAACCACCTGCACCACAACCTCGCCGAGCGCGGGTTCCAGGCGGTGTGTCTCTCGGGTGAGCTCGGGCAGGCCGAGCGCAACCGCGCGCTCCAGGCCCTTCGCGACGGGCGCGCGCGCGTGTGTGTCGCCACCGACGTGGCGGCGCGCGGGATCGATCTCCCCGACCTCGGACTGGTGATCCACGCGGAGATGCCCCGCGACGGTGCCACCCTCCTGCACCGGAGCGGCCGCACGGGCCGCGCCGGCAAGAAGGGCATCGCGGCGGTGATCGTGCCCTACACGCGGCGTCGCTACGCGGAGCGGCTGTTCTACGAGGCCAAGGTCTCCCCCCGGTGGATGAGCCCGCCGCCTGCCGAGCAGATCGAGCAGCGCGACCAGACTCGCCTCGTGGAGGGCGTGAAGGCGGCGGTGGCCGAGGTGGGCGACGAGGATCGCGCCCTCGCGCGGCAGGTGATGGAGGGCAGCGACGTGGAGGCGCTCGTGGCCGTGCTGGTGCGCGAGCGCCGCGAGGCCCTGCCCTCGCCCGAGGAAGTGACCCCGTGGCGCCCACCGCCGGTGCCGCCGC
>VGRQ01000223.1 GCA_016875315.1 Deltaproteobacteria bacterium
AGCGGCCAGACCCTCGCCCCCCTCGGCGCCTTCCATGCCCTCGCCGCCACCCTCGCCTTCCTCGCCTTCCTCGCCGCCGAGCAACGGCATGCCGGGGAGCGCGCCGGTGCGGCGGGTGCTCTTCACCTCGAGGGCGGCCACCTTGGCCTCCTCGATCTTGATGTCGGCGCCGGTCTTGATCTTGGCGATGTAGGCGTCGTAGAGCTCCTTCATCTTGTCGTTCTTCACCTTGCGCAGCACCGAGCCCTTCATCTGCTGGAAGGTGCGCTCCACCTGCTCGCGGCGCGTGGCGACCATGATGACGTTGTAGCCGTCGGTGGTCTTGAACACCTCGGAGACGGCGCCCGTCTCGAGCTCGAAGGCCTTGTCGACGATCTGCTGGTCGAGGCCGGGCTTGCCTTCCTTCGACACGAAGCCCACGTCGCCGCCGCGACGCTTGTACATGTCCTCAGAGAACTTCGCCGCCACGTCCTTGAAGGAGTCGGGCTTGGCCGCCACCTCCTTGCGGAGCTTGTCGGCCTCGGCCTTGGTGGCGTCGTCGTTGCGGGCCTCGCTCGGCTTGAGGAGGATGCGACGGATCTGCACCTTCTCGGGAACGATGAACTCGCTCTTGTGCTGGTCGTAGTAGGCCTGGAGCATCTCGTCGGTGAAGTCGCTGTTCTTCACGGTGGCGTAGACCTCCTCGCGGAGGAGCGTGTTGACCATCACCTTCTGGACCTTCGGGTCCTTGTCGAGGCCCTTCTTGAGCGCCGCGGCGTAGAGCAGCTTCTCCTCCACGAGACCGTCGAGAACTTCCTTCTTCTCCTCGGCGGAGAGCGTGTCGCCGTTGGCTGGCGCCTTGCGCTCGGCCGCGGTCATGAACTCCTTGCTGCCGATCTGGATGCCGTTGACGGTCGCAAGCACCTCGCCGAGGTCTTCAGCGGGGGCGGCGGTGGCGGCCTCGCCGCCCGCCTTGCCGCCATCGCAAGCAACGAAGGCCGGGATGGTGCCAACAAAGCCGACGAGAGCGGCAACAACGAGGAGGGGACGCAGCGCGGACATCGAAGCTCCAATCAAGCGAGCCCGCCGCCTAACCCGGGACTTCGTGGCGGCAACGCGCGGGCTAGCTTCGTGACATGCGGTTGCCACGATGGTCGCGCACGCTGCGGGGTCGAGTGCTCGGCGCGGTGCTCATCGGCGTGGCCTTCCAGCTCGCGGCCCTCGCTTACGACGTCCACCAGCTCGACCGCATCGGGCGGAGCGTGGCTACCGTCAACGACACCTGGCTGCCGCTGGCCCGCCTCGGCGCGCGCATGGAAGGCGTGGCCGATCGTGGCGACCCGGCTCGCATCGGGGGGCTCGTCGACCAGGCGAAGGCGGCCGTCGCCACCGGCGAGGGGCGCGCGGTCGACGACGAGGAGGCGGCACACCTGCGCTCTGCGCGCGCGCAGCTCGACGAGATCGTGCAGTCCACGGCCGACTCGGCTCGACTGCGCGACGAGGTTCGCCAGGTGTCCGCCCTCGCCGAGGCCCGCGTCGCCGCGCTCTCCGCGCAGACCGCGCTGGCCCAGAAGGATGCGCTGGCGGTGTCGCTCGGCCTCGTTGCCGCCTCGCTGCCGCTCGGTCTCGCGCTGTTCTGGCTGGCGGGCACCGCGCTCCGCCCGGTGGTGGCGCTGACCGAGCAGGCCCGCCGCCTCCAGGCCGGGGAGCGTCCCGCGGCGGTGGACGCTGGCCACGACGACGAGATCGGCGTGCTCGCGTCGGCCTTCAACGAGATGGCCGAGGCGGTCGACGAGCGAAATCGCATTCGCGACCGGCTCGCGCAGTCGGAGCGGCTGGCGCTGGTGGGCCAGCTCCTCGCCCAGGTGACCCACGAGGTGCGCAACCCGCTCAACGCCATGAGCCTCCACGCCGAGTTGCTCGCCGACGAGGTGAGCCCCGAGGGGCGACCGATGCTGGGTACCCTGGTCAACGAGATCCGGAGGCTCGAGGCCGTCACCGAGCGCTACCTCGACCTCGCCCGGCGGCGAACCCCGGTGCTCGCGCCGGAAGACCCGGTGGAAATCGCCCGCTCCGTGGTGGCACTCGAAGACGAGCGCTTACGACGTCTCGGCGTGGAAACCACGGTGGAGAACGGCGCGTCGCGCGTGGTGGACATCGACGGCAACCTGCTCAGGCGCGCGCTCCTGAACCTCGTGCGCAACGCGGCCGAGGCGGGCGCCAAGCGGGTGGCGGTGCGGGTCGACGTCGACGAGGCGCTCCGGGTGACCGTCATCGACGATGGCCCGGGGATGACGCCCGAGGTGGCATCGCGCATCTTCGAGCCCTTCTTCTCCACCAAGGGGCGCGGCACCGGTCTCGGCCTCGCCCTCACTCGGCAGGGTATCGAGGATCTAGGCGGCACGATCGTCGTGTACAGCGAGCCCGGGAAAGGGGCGACCTTCGTCGTCACGGTTCCGGTGTAGACAGGCTGTCTTGCGCGTGCCATGTTGGCACGATGCCTGCCATCCTGATCGTCGACGACGAGGAAGCCAACCGCCTTGCCCTGGAGCGCATCTTCAGCCGCGAGGGCTTCGACGTGCGCGTGGCGAGCGACGGTCGCGGCGCCCTCGAGCTCCTGCGCGAGGGCGAGGTGGGCGTGGCCCTGTCAGACCTCAAGATGCCCGGGATGACCGGCCTCGAGCTGCTCCGCGCCGCGAAGCAGGTGGCCCCCGAGGTGCAGTTCATCCTCGTCACCGCCTATGGCAGCGTGGAAACGGCGGTGGAGGCGATGAAGGAGGGCGCCCACGACTTCGTCACCAAGCCGCTCCGGCGCGAGCAGGTGGTGCTCGCGGTGCGCAAGGCCCTGGAAAAGCACGAGCTGCTGCGCGAGAACTCCCGCTTGCGCGCCCAGATCGCGCAGGTCTCCCGCGCCGACCTGATCGGCCAGTCCGCCGCGATGCGCGAGCTGGTGGAGGAGGCGCGGCAAGTGGCGCCCTCGCTCGCCAGTGTGCTCGTCACCGGCGAGAGCGGCACCGGCAAGGGGCTCCTGGCGCGGTGGATGCACGAGATGAGTCCCCGTCGCGAGCGGCGAATGGTGACGGTGAACTGCGGCGCGATCCCCGAGGCGCTGTTGGAGAGCGAGCTCTTCGGCTACGAACCTGGCGCCTTCACCGGGGCGCAGGGACGGAAGGAGGGCCGCTTCGACCTCGCGCAGGGCGGCACGCTCTTCCTCGACGAGGTGACGGAGATGCCCGTGAGCGTCCAGGTGAAGTTGCTGCGGGTGCTGCAGGATGGCGAGTACGAGCGCCTCGGCGGCACCCGCACGCTCCGCGCCGACGTGCGCATCATCGCCGCCACCAACCGCGACCCCTCGCGGGCGGTGGCCGAGGGCAAGCTCCGCGAGGACCTCTACTACCGGCTCAACGTCATCCCCCTGCTCGTGCCCGCCCTCCGCGACCGTCGTGAGGACATCGCGCTCCTGGCGAGGCATTTCCTCGCCGTACACGCGGCGCGCCACGGGCGCCGCCTGCTCGGCATCGACGCCGAAGGGCTTGCCGCCATCGAGCGGCACGCCTGGCCGGGAAACGTCCGCGAGCTGGAGAACACCATCGAGCGGGCGGTGGTGCTGGCCCGCGGCGACACCATCGCCCTCGCCGACCTGCCCCCCGCCATCCGCGGCGGCACCGGCGCGGTCGAGGCGGGCTGGCTCACCTTCACCGTGGGCACGCCGCTCGAACAGGTAGAGCGCCGCATGATCGAGGCCACCCTGCGTCACGTCAACGGCGACCGCCCCCTCGCCGCCAACCTGCTCGGCATCAGCACCCGCAGCATCTACCGTCGCGAGGCGGAATGGCGGGGGGAGAAGGTGGAGGAGTGAGGGCTAGAACTGGGCCCGCAGTTGCGCGAAGGGGATGAGAACCGGTTGCCGGATCAGGAGGACAACCGGGAACTGCAGCCCCAGATCCGCGTGAAGTTGGTCGCGGAGTCGAGCGCGGAGTGCGCCGCGCAGTGAGAACGGCGGGTCGTCGAACGCGACCTCTGCCTCGCTGACGACACCCAGCCACGGTCGAAGCGGGACGACCCAGCTCGCGGCGATGTAGGTACCATACGGCGGCGAGGACCAGAAGTCGTACTCGCCGCCCACGGGCGCGCCCAGGGCGAGGCGCAGGGCTGCGCCCCAGTCCTCCGAGAGCTCCACATCGGCGAATAGCGCGGCGGTGCTCACCCCCGTGGACTCCCTCCGGTGAAGCACCCAGAAGGCTGGAGCATCGACCCGGGGCGACGTCGCGACGCGCACCTCCGCGCCGACCGCGAACCCGATCCCCCGCGATCGCCAATGAAAGCCGACCGCGCCCAGCGCGCTACCCAGGCCCGATCCCGTCCAGCCACTGTCGTGCACGGCCGCGAGAAAGGGCAACTCGACCACCGCGAACTCAATGGGGCCGCGCAACTCGCCTCGCAGGGCGGCGCTCGAGTAGACGCGCCCCTCGAAATCGAACAGCCCTGCGCCGCGCAGCGCGACCGCGCTGCCCTGGGGCACTCCAGGCGCGGAGTATCCCACCGGTTCGGCCGCCCAAGCGAGCGCGATCCATCCGAGAGCGAGGCCGCTCACCACGCGGTGTCGCCCGTGTCGGCGGTCGATGCCCGCGCCGCTGCCCAGGCCTCCTCCACGCGATCGAGGCAGTCGCCGAGGCCACGGATGTTCGAGAAGCTCGATTCATCAGCCGTCTCGAACGCCATCCCGCGGGTGTTGAAGTGACCTTGGGCGGCCTCTTGCACGCCCCGTTCACCGTCGTCGAACTCCAGCCGGTACGCTGTCCTGGGCTCGAGGCCACCCGGGACGCAGATCACCAGCGTCGAGTCGCTCGCCGCCAGCTCGAACTCGACTGCGGACCATCCGGGCCCCCAGAGCTGGATCCAGTCATAGACCGCCGCCGTTACAACCACGTCCTGCTCGGCGCTCTCGAGGAGCAGGGGGAGCTGCGGGTCCCATACCTGGCCGTCACCGGGCGCCGTCTTGGTCGCGTAGGTGATGCTCGAGACATCGCAGGCCAGCACCCATGCCACCACCCACGCCCCGCTCAGGATCAACGCCAGCCGTCCTCGTGCCTTGCTGCTCACGTCGCGAGCGTACCACCACTCGCCCTCGCTCACCAGTGACGGATCGAGGCCCCGCCCGTCCCGCTCGCAGCGGGTCCGAGCCGACGTGATCGAGGTGCCCGGGGCCCTCGTGTGCGACTGGGGGTGGCGCCCCTGGTGAGCGGTGTCGCGGAGCGAAGCGAAGCCGACACCGTCACCAGGGGTGACAGGACCCCCCGGCCGAAGGCCGTGCTGGGGATCCCCGGGCACCGGATCGCCTGGAGATCGGGGGCTCCCGCGTCGCGACGAAGGGACGGGTGGGGCCGTCCCGGAGGGACGGGTGGGGCCGTCCCGGAGGGACGGGTGGGGCCGTCCCGGAGGGACGGGTGGGGCCGTCCCGGGGGACGGGTGGGGCCGTCCTCGGGGGACGGGTGGCTAGAAGGTCTCTGACGCGGACGGCGCGGCCGCGCCGGCGTCGGCACCGGTCATGCCGGTTAGGCGGGCACGGTAAGTGCCGAGGGCCTTGGCGCGCTCGACGGCGGGGGAGCGCAGGGCCTGTCGCAACGAGTGAATGGCCTTCTTGGCCACGGTGCCGGCGGGCGCCATGTAGTCGCTGGTCATCACGTCGACCACGCGACGGTCGATGAGCACCTTCAGCAGCGAGTGCGGGAACTTGCCGCTTCGCGCGAGGAACAACAGCGTGTTGGTGTAGCTGTCGTGCCGCTCGAAGAACATGCGGTCGTAGATCTCCGCCTTCTCGTCGTTCACCAGCCCGTCGCGACTCGCAAGCGTGTGAAGCGAGGTGCCCGGGTAGTAGATGACGCTGAACACCTGCAAGCGGTAGGGCTTCGGCAGCTCCGCCACCAGGCGCAGTGTGTCGAGCTTGTCCTCGATGGTCTCGTAGGCGAGGTCGTAGATGATGTCGTACTGCGGCGGCGCGGTGCGATCCGTGTACTTCGTAATGATCTCGGCGCTTTTCAGGATCTTGTCGTTGCCCATGGTGGAGCGCTTGAACATCTTCTGGATGCGCTTGCTGCCGTGCTCCACGCCCATCTGGATGCAGTGCAGGCCGGCGTCGACCATCGCCTCGTACTTCTCGTCGGTGATCGTCCCGGGGCTACCGAGGAGGTAGAACGGGTCGCCCACCTTGTCCTTGTACTGCTGGGCGAAGTCGAGCAGGTCGGGCAGCGGGCGGCCGAAGAAACTGTCGTCGCTGAACCAGACGAAGTTGATGAAGGGGTACTCGCGCTTGACCGCCTCGAGTTCCCCGATGACGTGGGGGACAGAGCGGTAACGAACGTAGCGCTGGCGCTTGTAGAGGTCGCGATAGAAGCTGTTGCCGCAGTAGGTGCAGGCGTGGGGACAGCCGCGGCCGGTCATCGTCTGATAGCCGGTTTTCCCGAACATGCGGCTGACGGTGCCGTTGTGGAGGTAGCGGCGCAGCAGGTCTTTGGTGACCGGCATGAGCTGCCCCTCGAAGAGGATGTGGTGATCGTCGCGAGCGAAGTCGGGCGCCGGGTAGCGGTCGAGTTCCTGCTCGAGCGAGCCGGGCTGGTTGCGCACCACGTCGCTGCCCTTGCGCCACACCAGTGACTTGATGTCGTGCAGCCGCTGGCCGTCGCCGTTGGACAGGCGGTTGGCGAGGTCGAGCATCAGGTCTTCCGCGTCGCCGATGGCCACGTAGTCGGCCCACTTCGCGCACTCGTCGGGGCGCACCGAGGGGTGGAAGCCGCCCCAGATGATGGGCTTCTCGGGGAAGGCCTTCCGCACGACGCTGGTGAGCTGCTTGGCGCTGTCGAAATAGTGCGTCATCAACGTGATGCCGATGAGGTCGCTCTTGCTCACCAGCTCGAGGTACTGGTCGATCACCTCGGGCGAGTAGCGATCCTCGCTCATGCGCACGTGTACGCTCTCGCCATCGCCCGCGAAGTCGGGCATGCAGATCATCTGCGTTTGATGCCCGTTCGCGCGGAGGTGCGCGCTGATGCTACGGACGCCGTAGTTGGTGATGTCGGGGTAGGGGCTGATCAGCGAGACCTTCACGGGCACACCTCGGCGGCTCGGACGTATAGACGAGCCGACTCATTCCGTCTACCGAAAAACCTGTCAGTTACCCCACCCTTTCTTCTCTACGATCTCGGCAACCACGTCGCTGTCGAGGATCACCTCGCGACGGAAGCGCTCGACGGCCTTGTACTCGGTCTTGCTGTCGGGGGTGTAGACGAGGATGGTCCCATCCTCGTGTTTCTCGAACTTGTACAGGAGCATTTCCGACCGCGGCGCGGGACGGCCCACGAGCTTCTTCTTGTCGTAGGGCGGGCCCCAGGACATCAGCACCTGGTCCTTGTTCCACCCCACCTGCACCGCGCCGTCGACGATGGCCTGGCGAATCTGCGGGTCGTACTGGTAGAACAGGTCGTAGAGCGTGATCGGAGGCACCCGCTCCATGTTGATTGACTTGAGGTAGGCGGTGCGCTCGGCCTCGGTCTTGTAGGTGAGGTAGCTCTTCTGGGTGCCTTCATCCATGAAGGGTTTGAGCGCGTAGTAGCAGTTGAACTCCTCGTCGCTGAGGTACTTCACCCGCGACTGCCAGGAGCAGGCCGACAAGAAAACCAGCAGTAGAGCAAGACAGCGCATGGCAAACCTCGGGCGCGGCGGGAACTAACGTCGCAGCGCGTAGGGATCGACACGCCCCACCGCTGCTTCCGCTACCCACCCGCGCCGGCCGTCGGGAAGCGCGACGAGCACCTGGCCCGCGGCCACCTCGGCAACGCCCACCTCCGCGCCCGCGTGGAGCGCGAAGAGGTCGACGCCGCCGCCGAGATCGGAGCGCGCCGTCACCTCG
>VGRQ01000224.1 GCA_016875315.1 Deltaproteobacteria bacterium
AGGCGGCCGAGGAGGCCGCGATCGCGGCGCGGCTCCTGGTGGCCGACGGGCGAGCTGGCCACGCGCTCGGGCTGCTGACCGCGGCCTGGTCGGCGGCGCGCCTCGCGAGGCAGCCGGCGCTGTGCCGCGAGATCCTCGACGACCTCGTGGCGGCGGCGCTGACCGACGGGTCGGGGCCGGCCGTGGATCACGCCCACGCGCTGGTGGCAGCCCTCCCCGGGGGCGGCGATGCCACGGCCGAGGCCTTGTTGCTGGCCCAGAACGAGTCGATGGCGGCGGCCTACGGCGCCTCCGCGGCGAGCCTCCGCGGCGCCGGGCCCATGGCCAGCCCCTTCTTGCGCCGAGCCTACTTCGGCCTGCGCGTTCGGAACGCGATCCTCGGCGGTGTCGAGCCGGTGGAGGCGCTGATCGACGAGTCTGAGATCGCCGGCGGCGGCGACGTGGCCTTCGAGTGCCGCGTGGCCGTGTGGCGCGGGCTCGCCGCCTACCAGGCGGCACGTTTCGATGTCGCCGCGGCGGTCCTCCGTCGCGCGGTCGACAGCGCGCCCGACTTCTTCGAGCGCACCGTTGCCCTGGCCAACCTCGCCCTTGCCCTGTCCGACGGCCAGCGCCCAGCCGAGTCGATCGACGTCGCCTCGCGACTGTCAGCGGAGCTCGACGAGCGGCGCCTCTGCTCCCGGCTTGCCAAGGTACGCACCACGGCGCGGATCTGCGAGAACGCGCTGGGACGCGTCGATCGGCCCGACCTCGACTGGATCGAGGCCTCCCGCATCGCCAACGACCCCTGGTCGCACGGGCTGGCGCTCACCGTGGAGGCGGGCCTCGCGTGGCGCGCCGGGCAGCGGGCGCTGGGCCTGCGCTGGGCCGAGGAGGCGGCGCGGGTGCGGCGCCCCCCCAGCCATCTCGGCGTGAACGCGCTCGCGCACGCGGCGGCTCTGTTGTGCGGTGCCGACGCGGAGGCCGAGGTCCGCCGGGTGCTCGCGCTGGCCACCGGTCCACGCGACTCGATCGTCGAGGCCCTCGCCGTGCTTCGGCTGTGCGGGTGTACGCTCAGCGAGGCCGAGAACGAGCTCGTGCGAGCCTGGGGTCGCGAGCCGGTCGCAAGTCGCGGAAATCGCCGGCTGCTCTTGTCTCCCGCCGAGGTGGTGTAGTAGCACCGCGACGAACCTCCGGAGGCGTGAATGCTCGTGGTCTTGCTCTGTTCGTCTTCTCTCGCGGCCGATGCACAACTCACCGATGGCGCCGTCCCGCAGGCGGCCGAGATCTGGGACGGCACCTTCGGCGTGCGCGCCCTCTACGCTCGCAGTGGCAGCTACGCGGCCCCGGTGGCCCTGTGGTCGGTCAAGGGCAGCGGCCCGAGTTCCGCGCACACCGAGTGGCTCTGCTTCGACGACGACACCTCCAGCGCCAACTTCGACTTCTACTTCCCCGAGCCAGCCACCGATCCCGACGGCGCCGGGCCGCTCACCGCCTATTTCAGCGCCCCGGTGGTGTGGCTGGTCACGCCCATGCGCGACGGCAGCTCCGACCTCGCCTGCAACGGGGAGACCTACGACAGCAACACCCATACCGGCGACAAGGCGGGCGGCTGGAAACAGTCGCGCCGCGTGGAGTCGCAACTCTGCACCGGGAGCAACAGCACCGACTTCAGCCAGACGGCCACCTGCTGGAAGAACACCCTCCCCAGCGCCCCCACCGACACCAACCTCGGCTGGCGCGACGTGCGCCCGGGGCAGGTGTACAAGATCACCTCCCGCGCGAAGTCAGGTTCGAACTGGGAGAACAAGACCGCCTACTGGACGGTCCGGCAGGCTGTCGACGCGCAGGACCAGCCGGTGGCCAACACCTTCGTCGACGAGTTCTGCTACGAGACCGACTTTGTCTGGCCCGGCATCAAGCAGGGCTACAAGGCCGACGCCACGGCGTACAGCGCCGGGAGCGAGCGCTGGAAGGCAACCTGGACGGTGGAGACGGTCTCGTCGGCGAGCTGCTCGGGCTACTCCACGGTCAAGTACAACGCGAAGCGGAACTAGTCGCTGGAAACCCTGGCGATCGCCACCCTCGTGAGCCGCTTCGCCAGCGGCCACGAGGAGCGATGCGCCGCGTTCCTGCAGGAGCCCGGGCGCGCCCGCACCGCCGCGCACTGTGTCTGGCGCGAGGGCGACACGCTGGCACACGCCTGGCTGCGCTTCCACGGCGGGCCGGAGATCGATACCGTCGCCGAGGTCGATCCTGCCTTCCCCGCTGCCGCCGGCGACGCCCGCTGGCTCGCCGATCACGCCGGGTTGCGCCTGCCCTCGCCGTCGACCCTCCCGCCGCTCCGCGCCTGCACGCGGCTCCCCGCCGAGGTCGTCCTCCCGCGCGACCCGGGCCACCGCTCCCCCCTGCTGCCGTCGCCCGGGGGGCTGTTCCTCGCCCCCGCCCTGCGCCCCGCCGCCGGCGACTCCGGCAGCCCCTGGATCGACCCCGTGGAGAACTGCGTCGCTGCCGTCCACCTCGGCCTCCTCGCCGACGGGACCCCGCTCGGGAAAGGTGCCGGAGGTTAAGGGTTAAGACTTGGCCCTTGACACGTCAATAGTCAGCGTGCCTCAAGTCACCGCCGGGCCGTCCGACACGGAACCATGCGCCCTCGACTTGACGTCCTCGCCGTGTTTCTCGTCGGCTGCCAGGGAAGCGCGGGGCTCATCACCGTGGAGGACCTCCCCGTCGCCGAGACCGAGGGCCTGGCGAGCGAGATCGAGACCATCCCCGCGGACAGCGCCGCCGCCGCCGACACCGGCGACGTGCCGCGGGTGGACCCCCCGTTGTACGACACCGGCGACCTGCAGCCCCCGGCGGGTGGTACCACCGGCGAGCTGCCCGATCCGCTCGACACGGCCGAGAGGGACACCGGGACGCCCGACGACACCGCCGCCCCCCACGACACCGCCACCCTCGGCACCGCCGACAGCGGCCGCCCCGACGAGGACACCGCCCCCAGCGACACCGTCGACCTCGCCTGCTACCTCGACGCCGACGGCGACGGCTTCGGCGACCCCGGGAGCCCCGTGTCGTGCATCAGCGGGGATCCGACGACGGTCTCGGACAACACCGACTGCGACGATACATCGGCGATGTATCACGTGGGCGCGTCGGAGTGGTGCGACGGGATCGACAATGACTGCAACGGCGTGGCTGATGATGACTACGCGATCGACGCCACCGTGTGGTATGCCGATGCCGATGCTGATACATACGGTGATGTATCGGTGTATCAGTCGGCGTGCGACGCGCCCCCAGGCCACGTGGAGAGCCACGGTGACTGCGACGACGGCGACGGCAGCACCAGCCCCGAGGGCGTGGAAGTGTGCGACGGCATGGACAACGACTGCTCGGGCGTGGCCGACGACAACGACGCCGGTTGCGCCAGCGAGCCCGGCCCTGGGGACGAGGGCGGCGGCGAAGCCGCCGACACCCCCGCCGACACCGGCGGTGGCAGCCCCGCCGAGGATAGCGGCGACAGCGCCCTGCCCGAGGTGCTCGACACCGCCAGCGACAGTGGCGGCGGAGGCACGGCGCCGGAGGAGGAAGACCCCGGCACGCCCACCCCCGAGGACTGCACCGGCACCTGGTACGCCGACGCCGACGGCGACGGCTACGGCGACCCGCTCGACGCCGTCACCGGGTGCGCCCCCGACGACTCGTACGTGCGCAACGACGACGACTGCGACGGCAGCGACGTGGCCGTCAACCCCGAGAGCGAGGAGGCCTGTGACGGGCAGGACAACGACTGCGACGGCGTCACCGACGAGGCCGACGCCGAGGACGCGCCCCCCTGGTACGGCGATCACGACGGCGACGGCTACGGTATCGGCAGCGACATGGAGCGCGCTTGCGACGCGCCCACCGGCTACGTGGCCGATGCCGGCGACTGCGACGACGCCGACGACATGGTGTCGCCGTCGGGGGTCGAGGTGTGCGATGGCATCGACAACGACTGCAACGAGGGCGCCGACGAGGTGTCGGCGATCGACGTACACACCTGGTACTTCGACAGCGACGGCGACGGCTACGGCGGGCTGCTGGTGCGCACCGCCTGCACCCAGCCCGCCGACGCCTACCCCACGTCCGACGACTGCAACGACAACGACGCGACGGTGAGCCCGGCCGGCACCGAGGTGTGCAACGACGTCGATGACGACTGCAACGGCAGCGTCGACGACGGCGCCACGGCGGGGGCGCAGTACTGGTACGCCGACGCCGACGGCGACGACTATGGCGACGCCGGGAGCCCCCTCTGGTCGTGCTCCACGCCGCTCGGCTACGTGGCCGACGACACCGACTGCGACGACAGCGACCCCGGCGCCTCGCCGGCCCACTCCGAGCGCTGCGACGACGTCGACAACGACTGCGACGGTGATGTGGACGAGCTGGGCGCGGTGGCCGAGAGCACCTGGTACCAGGACGCCGACGGCGATGGTCACGGCGACCGGGCGAGCACCACCGAGGCCTGCAACCTCCCCGCTGGCTACGCGGAGAGCCGCGACGACTGCGACGACGCCGACGCCGGCGCCTTCCCGGGCAACACCGAGGTGTGTGGCGACGGCGTGGACAACGACTGCGACGGCGTGAGCGACCTGTGCGGGCCCTGGGGCGAACGCGACATCGACGCCGCCGACGCCCAGATGTACGGCGAGTCGCCCGGCGACGACGCCGGCCGTGCCGTGGCCTTCGTGGGCGACCTCGACGCCGACGGCGCCGACGAGATCGCGGTGGGCGGCCCGCTCAACGACGACGAGGGCACCAGCGCCGGGGTGGCCTGGATCCTCTCCGCGCCCACCGCCGAGACCCTGCTCGAGGATGCGCCCGCGCGCTTGCTCGGCGAGACCGGCGACGACTACGCCGGCTGGTCGATCGCCGCGGCCGGCGACGTCGACGGCGACGGCTTCGGCGACGTCATCCTCGGCGCCTACTCCGACGGAATCGCTGGGGTTGACGCCGGCGCCGCCTACGTCGTCACCGGCCCGGTGTCGGGGGACATCGACCTGCCCTCGCAGCGGGCCGTCCTCACCGGCGTGACCGCCGTGGACTGGGCGGGCTACGACGTGGACAGCGTCGTGGACGACGACGGCAGCGTGAGCCTCCTGGTGGGCGCGCCCTACGAAGACCAGGGCGGCAGCAAGGCCGGCGCCGTCTACGTGGTCGACAGCGCGCACACCGGCAGCTTCTCGCTGGCCGGCGCGGAGGCCAAGCTGGTGGGCGAGGTGTCGCTCGACCGGGCCGGCGCCGCCCTCGCCAGCACCGGCGACGTGGACGGCGACGGCCTCGGCGACCTGGTGGTGGGTGCCTGGGGCGACTCGACCGTGGGCAGCCGCTCCGGCGCCGCCTACGTGCTCCTCGGCCCGGTGGCCGGCACGATCGACCTCTCCGCGGCCGACGCCAAGTGGATCGGCGAGTCGACGGGCGACCGCGCGGGCTGGTCGGTGGACGGTGGTGCCGACCTCGACGGCGACGGTCTCGACGACACGCTGGTGGGCGCCCCGATCCGCAGTCGCAGCTACGTCGTCCCCTTCGCGTCGAGCGGCACGCAGTCGCTGGCGGGTGCCACCGCCGTGCTCGCCGACAGCGAGACCAGCAACCGCGCCGGCACCACCGTGGCCACGGGCGGCGACGTCGACGGCGACGGCTGGGCGGAAGTCGCCATCGGCGCCACCAGCGAGAATCTCCGGGGCGCGGACACCGGCGCCGTGTACCTCGTGCGCGGGCCCTTCTCCGGCAGCATCGATCTCGCCGATGCCGACGGCCTGCTCCACGGCCTCGCCACGCGCGACACCCTCGGCGCGAGCATGGCCATCGATGGCGACGCCAATGGCGACGGCAACGCCGATGTCCTGGTGGGTGCGCCCGGCAACGACGACAATGGCGCCGAGTCCGGCGCGGCGTACCTCTTCTACGGGATCTAGACCGGCGCGACTTCCACCCGCCCCACCTTGTACTCGGGACAGCTCGTCCAGCGGTCCTGCACGCCGCCCACGAGCCGGTTCGTCCCGGTCTCGGGGAAATGGAAGGTGAGGAAACACTCGCCGGGGCGCACTCGCTCGGTCACCTGTGCCACCGCCTGCGCCTCGCCGTGCTCGTTGGTGATCGCCACGCGCTGCCCGTCGACGATGCCGCGGGCGGCGGCGTCGTCGGGGTGGATCTCCAGCTCGTCGTGCGCCACCAGCTTCCCGGGCACCCCGCGCCGCGTCATGCTCCCGGCGTTGTAGTGCTCGAGGCGCCGGCCCGTCACCAGCGTGAGGCCCTCGCCCCGGAAGGCCGGCGACGCGCTCCAGCTCACCACGTGCAGCCGCGGCTGGAAGGTCTCGGCGGTGTGGAGGATGGCGGTGCCGGGGTGGCCCTCGGCGGGGGCGGGCCACTGGATGCTGCCGAGCTCCTCGATCCGCGCGTAGGAGATGCCCGCGAACTGGGGGGCCACGCGGCTGATCTCTTCCATCACCTCGGCCGGCGAGGAGAAGGGCTGCGGACAGCCGGTGGCGGCCATCAGCTCGAGCAGGATCTGCCAGTCGGCCCGGGCCTCCCCGGGGGGATCGAGCACCTTGCGCACGCGTTGCACGCGGCGCTCGCCGCTGGTGAAGGTGCCGTCTTTCTCGAGGAAGCTCGCCCCGGGGAGCACCACGTCGGCCATCGCCGCCGTGCGGGTGAGGAAGAGCTCCTGGACCACCAGGAAGTCGAGGTTGTCGAGCGCGGCCGCGACCTTGCCCGGCTCGGGGTCGGTGACGATCACGTCTTCCCCGATGATGTAGAGCGCGCGGATCTCCGAGCGGCGCGCCGCCTCGTAGATGTCGGGCAGTCGCCGCCCGGGCTTGCCGCCCACCGGCTGGTAGCCGGGGCCGAGGTCGGGCTGGCAGCCCATGTCGGCCGCGCCCTGGACGTTGTTCTGGCCGCGCAGCGGGTTGACGCCCACGCCCGGCCGGCCGAGCGCGCCGGTGAGCACCGCGAGGTTGCAGAGCAGGGTGACCGACTCGGCGCCCTGGAGGTGCTCCGTCACCCCGAGGCCGTGTACCATCATCGGCGACTTGGCCTCGGCCCAGAGCCGGGCGGCCTGCCGCAACACCGTAGCCGGCACGCCAGTGGTGCTCGCCCAGCGCTCCGGCGTGTCGGCCACGATCGCCGCCGCGTACTCCTCCCAGCCCCTGGCCCGGGGGGCGGTCTTGCCGAGCGACACCAGCACGTTGGCCAGCGAGTTGAACAGCGGCACGTTCGCCCCCGGGTGCACCTGGAGGTGTACGTCGGCGATGGCGGTGAGCGCGGTGGCCCGCGGGTCGATGATGATGAGCTTCGCGCCCCGGAGCACCGCCTGCTTGATGCGGGCGCCGACGATCGGGTGCGCCTCGGTGGGGTTGGCGCCGATCACCACGAGCAGGTCGGCGCGCTCGATGTCGTCGAAGCTGTTGGTGGCGGCGCCGGTACCGAAGGCGGCGCGCAGGCCGGCCGCCGATGGAGCGTGGCACACCCGCGCGCAGCAGTCCACGTCGTTGGTGCCGAATCCCTGCCGGATCCACTTCTGGAACAGGTAGTTCTCCTCGTTGGTGCATCGCGCCGAGGAGAGCCCGGCCACCCCGCCGGGACGCAGGCCGTTGGCCACCCGCTCGATGGCCTCGGCCCAGGTGGCGGGCACCAGCACGCCCTGCGCGTCGCGGATGAGCGGGGTGGTGAGCCGGTCGCCGTGGCGGGCGTGGGCGTAGGCGTAGCGCCCCTTCACGCAGAGGTGGCCACGGTTGGGGGCGGCGTCGGCGCCGTCGACCCGGGTGATGTGGCCGTCGTGGTGGTACACCTCGAGCTGGCAGCCCACGCCGCAGTAGCCGCAGGTGGTCCGCACCACGTTCTTGGCGTGGGGC
>VGRQ01000225.1 GCA_016875315.1 Deltaproteobacteria bacterium
GCCGCTCTCGGTGGCGGCCGCCATCGGCGCGGCGGCGCGACGGGGGCTCCTGGTGCGCGGCCCCGAGGCCCTCGACGCGCTCGCGCGGGTCGACACGGTGGTCTTCGACAAGACCGGCACCCTCACCGGCGGCGTGCCCGAGGTGGTGGAGGCGAGCGACGCCGTGCTCCGGGTCGCCGCTGGCCTCGAGCGCCAGTCGCGACACCCGATTGCGCGGGCGATCATCGCCGAGGCCGCCCGCCGCGGCATTCCCCTCCCCTCCCCCCGGGCGGTCCTGGAACGGCCCGGCGTCGGCGTCACCGGCGAGGTTGACGGCCAGCGCTACCACCTCGGTCGTGGCGATCGCGGCGTGGAGCTGCGCGACCGGCACGGGGTCGTGGGCGCGATCGTCCTCGCCGACCGCGTGCGCGACGACGCCCAGGCCACCGTGGCGCGCCTGCGCTCCCTCGGCGTGAGGGTCGCCCTCCTGAGCGGCGACCGCGACGACGTGGTGACGCGCGTGGCCGCCGCCGTGGGCATCGACGACGCGCGCGGCGAGGCCGAGCCCGAGGCGAAGGCCGCCGACATCGCGACCCGAGTAGGCTCGGGACAGCGCGTGGCCTTCGTCGGCGACGGCATCAACGACGGTCCCGCCCTCGCCGCCGCCAGCGTGGGCGTGGCGATGGGCAGCGGGGCGGCCGCCAGCGTGCAGGTGGCCGACGCGGTGCAGGTGGGCGAGGGTCTCGGCGGGCTCGTCGCCGGTATCGAGCTCGCCCGCCGCGCCCGGGCGGCGGTACACGCGTCGAGCCGTCGCAGCGTCGCCTACAACGCCGTGGCGGTGTCGCTCGCCGCCCTCGGCCTCGTCAACCCCCTCGTCGCCGCCGCGCTCATGCCCCTGTCGAGCGCGATGGTCCTGTTCACCGCCCACCGCATCGGGAGGCCTTCATGAGCGCCGTCTTCTTCCTGCTGCCCGCCGCCGTCGCCCTCGGCGCCGTGTTCGTCATCCTCTTCCTCGGCGCCGCCCGCGACGGCCAGTTCGACGACCTCGACGATCCCGCGGTGCGGATCCTCCGCGACGACCAGGGAAAAGCGGCCGCTCCGCCCACCCCGCGCGCGCGTCAGCCCTCGTCGCCTGCCTGACCGGCTGCCGACGCCGCCTCGCTCTGCGCCTCCGTTTCCGGCTCCACCCCCCGCGACCGCATCGCGGCTTCCTGCTCGCGGATCTGCCGCTCGATGTCGTCGATCCGGTGCACGCCCCGCTCGAGCCCCGGGTGCTTGATCTCGCCCGCCTCGATGAGCTGGCGGGTTTCTTTCCCGAGCTTCACGAACATGCGCTCGCGGTCGCCGCGGAGCTGCCGCAGGTGGAGCATGTCGCGCGCGGCGCGACCGGCGCGGGAAGCCTCTTTCTGCGTGCGCGTCCACAGCTTGCCGAGCAGCTCGGACATCTGCTCGAGGTTCTTGTTGTCGGCCATGGGCAACTCCGGGCGCAAAAACAAATCACCCCGCCAGGTGGCGGGGTGACCGGGGTGGTGGAGCTGAGGGGGCTCGAACCCCTGACCCCCAGAATGCCATTCTGGTGCTCTCCCAAGCTGAGCTACAGCCCCGTGGGTGGCCGCCCTTCTATGCGCTGGTGCCGGTGGCGTCAAGGCCGCGCGAAGGGCTCGCCGGTGGGCGGTCGATGAAGTAGTGTGCCGCCGCTCCGAGAAACACCCATGATCCTCGTCACCGGCGCCACCGGCCGCCTCGGCCACCAGATCGTGCGCGCGCTGCGCTCGGTCGGGCTCGAGGTGCGCTGCCTCGTTCGCAAGGGCTCCGAGTACTACTGGCTCAACGACACCGGCACCGCCTACTTCTTCGGCGACCTGCGCGACCCGCAGAGCCTCTCTCGCGCGATGCGCGGCGTGAAGCACCTCGTGGCCGCGCACGGCGTGCGCACCGAGTCGACCGACAACCACCACAAGAACGTCACCGCCGATGGCAGCGCCGCGCTCTTCGAGGCCGCCAGGAACCGCGGGGTGGAGCACGTGGTGTACGTGTCGTGCGCCGGCATCGAGCACGGCGCCGACGTGCCCCTCTTCACCGCCAAGCGCGCGGCGGAAGAGTCCCTCGTGGGCAGCGGCCTCTCCTACACCATCCTGCGCCCAGGCCTGTTCGTGCAGAACTTCGCCGACCTCGCCCGCCGGGTGGAGGCCAACGGCAACGTCTTCTTGCCCGGCAAGAAGGAAACCGCGATCAACCCGGTACACACCCGCGACCTGGCGCTGATGTGCATGGCCTCGCTCGACCTCGCGGCGGTGAAGAACCGCATCGTCCACGTGGGCGGCCCGGAGACGATGACCGTGGGCGACGCGTTCCGTCGCATGTGCGAGACAAATGGCCTGCCGGCGAGCGCGTGGAACGTCCCCCCCTCGGCCCTCAAGGCCGTGGCGGCGCTGGCCCGCCCCGCCGGTCGCCGCTGGACCAACCGGGTGAAGGCGCTCGACGTACACTACAGCCACGACTGCGTGGTTGACGGGCCGGAGATCGGCCGGCTCTTCGGCATCCCGCTGACCCCCTACGAAGACGCCGCCAAGGTCGCGTTCACCGAGCGCCACCCCTCGGAAGACCCCACCGCTCGCGACGAGAAGGTGGTGCATCGCCAGTTCACCGCCACCATCTACGAGCCCGGCGTGATCAAGTGGGACGATCTCCCCGCCGGCCCTCCGCCCCGGCAGGACTGATGCTCATCCTCCTGGGCTGCTCCGGCAGTAGCGACGACAGCGCCACCGAGTTCGTGTTCGATCGCGACATGGTGGCCGAGGAATGCAGCGCCATCAGCGGCATCGTGGGCGTGGGGAGCGAGTGGACCTACGGGCCCACCGCCGAGTTCAACGCCGGCGGCTCCGATCTCGACGAGACCATCCGGGTGACCAACGTCGACGAGCGCGACGTGGAAGCCCAGTCGCTCCGCACCCAGACCGAGACCGCCACCGACACCGGCGACACCGCCAGCGAGCCCGAGGGGACGATCGACCACTACACCTGGCAGTTCCGCTGCGAGGTCGACGGGCTCTATCTCCTGTCGGAGCACCGGGAACACTACGCATCCTTGAGCATGGGCGGCGGCGCCGACCTCAGCGGCACGCGCCGATACGACCCCGCCGTGCTGGTGCTCCCCTTCTCCCTCGACGACACGCCCTCGTGGACCGAGAGCTACGCCGGCACCAGCGACTACCCCGGTGACGACGCCGCCATCGCCTACACCCGCGCCTGCACCGCCCTTGCCGCCGCGCCCGTCGACTTCGCCGTGGGATCCCTCAGCGCCCACGAGGTCGCCTGCACATCCAGCGACGCCGCCCACGACGAGACCTACTGGCAGGTGAACGCCCTCGGGCGCGCGCGCGACGCGACGCGCGAGGTCCTGGCCTACAGTCCCTGAGGGGCGCTTTGCCCCGCCGCTGTGTGCTCCAGCACAGCCCATCCCCGAAGCTCGGCGTTTGACCGATGTCTCAACGGGCATGGGCCTTGCACCGTCCCCGCCCTGATGCCGCTTCTCGCCCTCCTCGGCGCCTGCGCCACGGGCTTCTCCGACCCCAGCCGCGAGCTCGCCCCGGCGGTGGCGGCCGGGGAGCCCCACGCCGACGAGATCCACGTGCCCAGCGACCTCGGCATCTGGAACACCCCGCTGAAAGACGACCCCGAGCTGCCCCAGGCCGCCGCCTGCGAGACCTGCCACGGCCCCGACGCGCCGCGCTCGGGTCCACCGCGCGACGACTTCCACGACGCCATCGAGCTCGAGCACGGCACGCTGAACTGCAACCAGTGCCACGACGCCGACCGCACCCGCCTCCGGCTCGCCGACGCCACGACGCTGCCCTTCACCGAGGTGATGTCTCTCTGCCGGCAGTGCCACGGGCCGCAGTCCCGCGACTACCAGCACTGGAGCCACGGCGGCAATACCGGCTACTGGGACGAGCGCCAGGGGGCCGCAGTACGCAACAACTGCGTGGACTGTCACGACCCGCACGCGCCTGCTTTCCCGCTCGTGCGGCCCGTGTTTCCCCCGCGCGACCGCGGCTACGTCGAGCCGGAGTTACACGAGTGACCGGTTTCCGCCCGAACGCGATCTTCCTCGCGGTGGTGACCGGCGTGGCAGTGGTGGGCTTCTTCGCGGGCACGCGCGAGGGCGACTACGCGGCGCCCGAGGCGCCGGTGGGCCTCGTGGAGGTGGAGGTCGACGGCGTGCCCCGGGCGCCGACGTACCGCGAGCAGCGGGTCGACGACGCCAACGGCGGCGAGGTCGCGAAGTCCTGCACCGACTGTCACGACGATCTCGCCCGGGCCGAGCGGGCGGGCACGCGCCACCAGCACCCGCTCGGGCTCGCCGTCCCCCGGGGTGCCGATCTCCTCGCCCTCGCCGCGCTCGGGGGGCGCACCGGCACCGACGCCGAGGGCAACGCCACCGTCTCCTGCCGATCGTGTCACCGTCCCCACAACGTGGAGCAAGACGCCCGGCTGGTGGAGGAGCACGACACCGTCCAGCTCTGCGCCACCTGCCACCGCGACCATCGCCCCGGCGCCAGCCAGCACCCGGTCACCGGCACGGTCAGCGCTGGCTTGCGCGCGGTCATCGAGCGCATCGGCGGTCGCGCCGATCGACTGAGCTGCCTCGCCTGTCACGACACCCACGACTCCGCGTCGGCCAAGCTCCTGCGCACCCCCGCCACCGGCAACGAGGCCTGTCGGAGCTGCCACGCCGACCAGGACCACGCCCTGGTGGGCGGCGGCCACGGCGGCAACGACTGCCAGGACTGCCACGGCGACCACGGCCGGCCCGCGCATGCCCTGTCCACCAACCGTGCCGCCGACCCGCAAGACCAGTACTGCTACGAGTGTCACGGGCCCGACGGCGAGGCGACGACGATCTCGACGAAGAAGGGCCACCCCATGTGGAAGCCGATGACCGAGGCCATGGTGAGCACCGGGCACCAGGGCCTCGTCGGCTGCCGCGACTGTCACACGCCGCATGCCGACGCCGACAAGCTGCCCTTCCTCTTGACCGCGGGCGGCATCGGCAAGACCTGCACCGGGTGCCACGCCGAGCAGGCGAGCGTGCTGGGGACGGATCACGACGCGGCCGAGGTGGCGGTGGGCGACGTGGAGGAGAGCTGCGTGAGCTGTCACTCGGTACACGGCGCGAACAAGCCGCCGGCGGCGCCGAAGGGCATCGACGCCGGGAACGGCCAGTGCCTCTCCTGTCACGACGGCCGGACCGAGGCCACCACCGTGGCCAACTGGACCCACCCCGCGCCCTCCGAGGGCGGCGAGGGCAACGCGGTGACGTGTGTCACCTGCCACGACCCGCACCGGTGGCAACATGGCAGCGACGAGGCCCCCGGCGAGGCCGACGGCACCGCCAGCGACAGCTTCCTGCGCCGCCCGGTGGCGGTCGTCGCCCGATGCGCCACCTGCCACGTCGACGACCCCGCCCAGCGTTTCGCCAACTTCCACGGCGAGCGCAAGCCCGCCGAGACGGCGCCCCTAGCCCCCTAGGCGCCGCTTCGCTTCCTCGACGAACGGCGCCTTCTTCGCCGCCTTCGACAGGTACTTCTCCAGGTGTGGCCGCGCCTCGTCGTCGCGACCGAGCACGTGCAGCGCCTCGGCGAGGAACCACCACGCGTCGCCCGGCACCTTCTTCCCCGCCACCGAGGCCTCGAGCGCGTCGAGCGCGCCCCGGGCGTCGCCCCGGGCCAGGAGGGCCGCGCCGCGCACGCGCAGGCCGGCGGCGCTGGTGCCGATCACCGCCTCGCAGGCGTCGAGCAGGTCGAAGGCGCCCGCCGCCACCACCCGGTCGCCAAAGGCGCAGAGATCGTCGCCGCCGGCCGCCCAATACGTGGATCGCCCCACCTGGAGCGCGGCGCTGGCCGCCTCCTCCCCCGGGAGCTTCCCGGTCATCACGCGCATCGGCCCGCCCGGGGCGTGTCGCGAGACATTCGCGTTGGCCGTCACGCAGTCGGTGGCGGAGAGGAGCGCCATGTAGGTGCGCGGCTTGCCGGGGGCCCGCGCCTCGCCGTTGTCGATGCCGAGGTCGACATACATCCCCACCCCGGAGGGCGGCGCCTCGAGCCGAGCCACCACCTCGTCGGCGATCTTGCGGGTGTTGCGGATCGACTCCTCGGCGGCCCGGCGCGCGGGCCCGAGGGCCGAGAGAAAGCCGGCGGCGGCGCAGATGCGAGCGATCTCCACGCGCGTTTCCACGCGGGCGCGCTTGTCGTCGAGAGCGGCCACCACCCGCGCCTCCAGCGCCGCGTCGCCGTTGGCCTCGGCGCTCGCCACCAGCCGCCACAGGCCCACGCAGGCCCCGGCGCGCACGTCGTGACGCGGGTCGCGCAGGCCCACGACGATGCGGTTCACCGCCTCGGGCAAGGAGAGCACCGCCGCGACCTGGAACAGGCCGGTGTTGAGCCCGGGGTCGGCGCCCTGGACGGCGAGGAGCCATCGGCGCCGGGTGTCTTCCGGGCTGCTGCCCGACAGGCGGTCGCGACTGATGATGTCGGCGGCCGCGGCGGCGCAGGCGAGGCGCACGCCGGGCGACTTGTCGGCCTTGGCCATCGCGAGGAGACGATCGACGATCTCGGGCGTGCCCGCGAGCGCGAGGTCGCGCGCCCCGGCGGCGCGGGTGGGGATGTCGGGCGCGTCGAGCGCGGCGACGGGGTCCTTCGTCTCGGGCATGCGCCCTCGTATCCGGTTGCCGATGGCCGCCGGGCCGTGTAGACCGCGGCCATGCTCCTCCTCTTCCTCGCCTGCGGTGCGGACAACGTCGTCAAGTCGTCGAACGAGGCGCCGATCGTCACCATCCTGCGACCCGTCGATGGCTCGAGCTTCGACCCGGCGCTCCCGGTGGAGCTATGCGCGCAGATCGAGGACGAGACCGCCGCCGCCAAGCTGGCGATCACCGTGCAGTCCGACGTCGACGGCGTGCTCCTGGAGCTGGCCGCGGGCGACGGTCGCGACGCCTGCGAGGGCGGCAACGTGGGCCTGTCCCTCGACCTCTCCGACGGCGACCACGTGCTCAGCGTCTTTGCCTCCGACGAGGACGGCGACATCGGCGAGGCCAGCGTCGTCGTCATCGCCGAGGCCAACACCGCGCCGGAATGTAGCTTCGCCCTGCCCTACGCGGGCACGGTGCTGCGCGTGGGCGAGAGCGTCGACGTGGCGGTGGGCACCACCGACGCCCAGAGCGACCCCGCGCTGCTCACGGCGGTGCTCGCGAGCGACATCGACGGCACCTTCTGGTCGGGCAGCCCCGACAGCGCGGGCACCGTCACCACGCGCTTTTCCCCGCTGGCCGGCGGCGAACATCGCCTCAGCATGACGCTCACCGACCCCGGCGGCCTCGTGGGCACCTGCGTCGTCGACATCGACGTGGAGGCCTGCCTCGACGACGACAGGGACGGCGCCACCACCTGCGACGACGAGGACTGCGACGACGACAACGACACGGTGTACGCCGGCGCCGAGGAGCTCGCCGACGGGCTCGACAACGACTGCGACGGCGAGACCGACGAGGGAACCGACTACAAGGACGACGACGGCGACGGCTACCGCGAGATCGACGGCGACTGCGACGACGGCGACGCCACCGAGTACCCCGGCGCCCCCGACACCTGGTACGACGGTCGCGACGCGGACTGCGCGGGCGACGACGACTACGACCAGGACGGCGACGGCCACCAGGTGAGCGGCATCGGCGACGACTGCTGGGACCTCGACGCCAGCATCTACCCAGGCGCCACCGACGCCTGGTACGACGGCGTCGACAGCAACTGCGACGGCGCCAGCGACTTCGACCAGGACGGCGACGGACAAGACGCGAGCTTCGCCGGGGGTGCCGACTGCGACGAC